>NZ_JBEXKG010000082.1:0-35077 GCF_040609555.1 Streptomyces sp. NPDC004658 | reverse complement strand
GGGGGGGGGGGGGGGGGGGGGGGCGTGGGCGGGGGGGCCGGGGGAGCCGGGAGTGCCGGAGCGGGCCGGGCGGGCGGTCGCGGCGTGGGGGCCGGTTTCGGCGGCGGCTTCGGCGTCGGCCGGGGTGGTGGCGGTTTCGGCGTCGGCGTCGGCTTGGGCGGAGGCTTCGGCTTCGGCGGCGGGGTCGGTGGGGGAGTGGGCGTCGGAGTGGGAGTCGGCGTCGGCGTCGGCGGACACGGTGGCGGGGGCGGCTTCGGACAGGGCGGGTCGGGCCAGTGGTGACCGCCGGCGTAGGCCACCGCCACCGTGCCGTCCGGTCCCGTGGAGGCGTACGCGCAGGCGTCGGCCGACGCGCTGCCGGCCGGACAGCCCACCAGGGCCCAGGTCAGCGTCAACAGGGCCAACACCCGCGTGGTGGGCGCGCATCGGGTCACTTCGGGTCCAGGCACGACCGAGATCATGAGGCCAGGACGGGCGCCGTACCCCGCAGTGTGCCGAGATTGCTCCGAAAGAGGGAGATGGGGTGATCGGAGGTTTGACGAGCGAAAGGGACCGCTGTCGCACCATGCGTCCCATGCGCGCGCCGGCCCCGGTCCCGGCCCCGCACAGGATCCGGAAAGAAATTCCGGCCGCCGTTGAACACCGGGGCCCCCGCGGTCCGTACCCATGGCCGTGCGGCGGCACAGCAGGGCGCTGCAATATCCAGGCGATAATGGGGAGTTGACGATGAAGACCTCCTGGCGGACCGCCTCACTGGTGGCGACAGCCGCATCGGTGCTGGCGCTGACGACGGCGTGCGGTCAGGACAATGCCACCACTCCGGCGTCGGCGGCCCAGAACGTCGGGGCCACGGCCGCGGCCGGCGACTACGGCAACCCGGGCAGCAGCACCGCGCCGGGCGCGGGCAACGGCTACGGCGCCGACGGCAACCAGAGTTCCAGCTCCCCGGCCCCGGTCACCCCCGCGGGCAAGCTCACCGTGGCCAGCAATCCCGAGCTGGGCAATGTGCTCACCGACGGCTCCGGCCTCACCCTGTACCGCTTCGACAAGGACACCGCCAACCCGCCCAAGTCCAACTGCGACGGCGACTGCGCCACCACCTGGCCGCCGGTCCCGGCCGACGACGCCACCGCCGGCGCCGGCATCGACAAGGCACTGCTCGGCGAGGTCACCCGCGCCGACGGCTCCAAGCAGCTCACCATCGGCGGCTGGCCCGCCTACCGCTACGCCAAGGACGTCAACGCCGGCGACGTCAACGGCCAGGGCGTGGGCGGCAAGTGGTTCGCGCTCGCCCCCACCGGCAAGAAGGCCAAGCTGTCCGACCTGCCCGGCCTGTCCGTCCGCAAGGACCCCAAGCTCGGTGACATCGTCGTCGACAAGAACGGCATGACGGTCTACCGCTTCATGAAGGACCAGGCCTGGCCGAAGTCCGTCTCCAACTGCACCGGCGCCTGCCTGGAGAAGTGGCCGGCGGTGGGCCCGGTCGGCGCCGACGACACCGAGGGCGTCAAGAAGAAGGGCCTGATGCCCTTCACCCGCCCCGACGGGGTGAAGCAGATGACCGTCAACTGCTGGCCGATCTACACCTTCTCCGGGGACAAGGCCCCGGGCGACACCAACGGTCAGGGCGTGGGCGGCACATGGTACGCCGTCTCGCCCGACGGAAAGCCGGTCGGCGCGTCGGGCGACTGATCACCTCCCCAGGTAGATCGCCCCGCCCGCCCCGGCGCGCGGCCGAAGATCCGCCCCCTCCGCACCGCACGGAGGGGGCGGATCGTTGTGTGCGGTGAGCGCGGCGAGTTGTCCGTACGGCCGTCACACAGCGGGGCCATACGGGCACTTGCCGCAGGCAGTGACCGGGAACGGACGGTCAATTTCCGGTTCGGGTCGCTCCTTCGGCGGGCGATCAGTAGCCTCAGCTCGAACACCGGATCGCCTGCACCCGTCCACGCCTTGGAGAGATACATGGAGCGTCCCGCCTGGGCCCCACGGAGCATCGACATCTCGGTGCCCAGCGTCTCGCGGATCTACGACTACTACCTGGGCGGTTCGCACAACTTCGAGGTCGACCGGGAAGCGGCCCGCAAGGCCATGGAGTTCATGCCGGGCCTGCCGAAGATCATGCAGGCCAACCGGGCGTTCATGCGCCGGGCCGTGCGGTTCGCGGCCGGGGAGGGCATCACCCAGTTCCTCGACATCGGCTCCGGCATCCCCGCCTTCGGCAACGTCCACGAGGTGGCGCAGGCCGCCGTACCCGGCGCGCGCGTGGTCTACGTCGACCACGACCCGGTGGCCGTCGCGCACAGCCAGGCGGTCCTCGCGGGCAACGATGCCGCCGACGTGGTCGCGGCGGACCTGCGCAAGCCCCAGGAGATCCTCTCCAGCCCCCGACTGGACCGCCTGATCGACCTGAATCGGCCAGTCGCCCTCCTCCTCGTTGCCATACTGCACTTCGTGGAAGACGCGGACGACCCGTACGGTGCGGTGGCCGAGCTGCGCCAGGCGCTCGCGCCCGGCAGCCTGCTGATCCTCACCCATGCCTCGTACGAGGGAATCCCGCTGCCCGCCGAGCGGGCCGAGGGAGCGGTGGACGTGTACAAGGACATTCGCAACCCGCTGATCATGCGCTCGCGCGAGGAGATCGCGCGGTTCTTCGAGGGGTACGACATGGTGGAACCCGGACTGGTGCCGATGCCGCTCTGGCGCCCGGACACGGCGCCGGAGGACGAGGACCCGTACGCCTTCTCCGGATTCGCCGGCGTGGGGCGTACGGCGTGAGCGCGGAACCGGACGAGCCGGAGGGCAGACTGCGCCGGCTGACGACGATCTGGAGCCGGGCGCTGTTCCCGGTGACCTCCACGTCGCTGACCCGCCCCGAGTTCGAGGAACGACTCCTGCCGCTCGCACGCCGGTTGAGCGAACTGCTGCGCGCCCGCAGCTTCGACGCGGACGCGGCGAAGGCCGTCGGCGCCGCCCTGGTCGGGGCGCACTGCACCGACCCCGAGGCACTGGCCCGCACCCTCGACTGCGTCGACGCCTACCTGGTCCTGTACTGCGGCGAGGACGGCCCCCAGGACGAACTGCGCATCAGGTCCTCCCGGTTGCAGCACGCCATGGCGGCCGGCTACGCCCAGGCGCTGCGCGAGCGCACCCTCGCCGAGCAGGAGGCCATCGCGCAGGCCGCGTTGCAGGCTCAGGGCGTGGTGGCGCAGGCACTGCACGCGAGCGAGGCCCGCTTCCGCGCGGTCTTCGAGGGCGCGGCCATAGGAATCGGCATCGCCGACCTCGACGGCAACGTCCTCCAGGTCAACGAGGCGCTGCTGCGCATGTTCGGCCTCTCCGAGCAGAGCCTGCGCGGCCGGCGCGTCCAGGACTGGGTCCACCCCGAGGACGCCCCGCAGACCTGGCGGCTCTACGACGAACTCGTGCGCGGCGAGCGCGAGCACTACCACGTGGAGAAGGCCTTCAACCGCCCCGACGGGACGGTGCTGTGGACGAACCTGACGGTGTCCCTGCTGCGCGACGCCGACGGCGCCCCGCAGTACCAGCTCGCCCTCATGGAGGACACCACCGAGCGCCGGCTGCTCAACCTCCGGCTGCGCTACGAGGCCACCCACGACGCCCTCACCGGCCTGCCCAACCGCTCCCTGTTCTTCGAACGGCTGGAGAAGGCCCTCAGCGCGGGCGAGGGCCAGCGCTTCGGCCTGTGCTACCTGGACCTGGACGGCTTCAAGACCATCAACGACAGCCTCGGCCACGCGGCCGGCGACCGGCTGCTGGTGGAGGTCGCCGACCGGCTCCAGTCCTGCGCGACCGCGCCCGGCGAGATGGTCGCCCGGCTCGGCGGCGACGAGTTCGTGGCCCTGACCACCGGCCCCGGCACCGAGCGCACGGTGGACGAACTCGCCGAGCGCATCATGAACGCGCTGGTCACGCCGATCAGCATCGACGGGCGCGACCTCCTGGTGCGCGGCAGCCTCGGCATCGTGGAGGGCCCGGCCGGGGAGCGCACCGCGGCCGAGGTGCTGCGCAGTGCCGACATCACCATGTACCGGGCCAAGTCGGCCGGCGGCAACCGCTCCGAACTCGCCGATCCCGAGGCCGACGCCCGCGCCATCACCCGGCACGGCCTGACCACGGCCCTGCCGACCGCGCTGGAGCGCGGCGAGTTCTTCATCGAGTACCAGCCGCTGGTCCACCTCGGCGACGGCAGCGTGCGCGGCGCCGAGGCCTTGGTGCGCTGGCTGCACCCGCAGCACGGCGTCCTCGGCCCCGACCGCTTCATCCCGCTCGCCGAGCACACCGGCCTGATCGTCCCGCTCGGCCGCTGGGTCCTGGAGGAGTCCATCCGCCAGGCCCGCGCGTGGCGGGAACTCCACGGCGAGCAGCAGGCCGCCGGCCCGCTGCGGATCAACGTCAACCTGTCCCCGTGCCAGCTCAGCCACCCCGGCCTGGTGCAGGACACGGTCGACATCCTCGAACGGTCGGGCGTCACCCCGGACGCCCTGTGCCTGGAGGTCACCGAGTCCGCGCTCATCGGCGCCGACGACGACCTGCTCAAACCCCTGCGCCGGCTCGCGGAGATGGGCGTCGACATCGCCCTGGACGACTTCGGCACCGGCTACTCCAACCTCGCCAATCTGCGCCGTCTGCCGGTGAGCGTCCTCAAGCTGGACCGCTCCTTCACCCAGGGCATGCAGCAGTTCCCCGCCGACCCGGTCGACCTGAAGATCGTGGAGGGGATCGTTTCGCTCGCCCACAGCCTCGACCTTGCGGTCACGGTCGAGGGCGTGGAGACCGGCGCGCAGGCCGAGCAGTTGCGGATACTGGGCTGCGACACGGCCCAGGGCTGGTACTACGCCCGCCCCGGCCCGCCGGAGCGACTCCACGAACTGGCCCTGGTGGACGCGACGGGCTGACCGGCCGGAGCCGGGCCGCCGTCCCCCTCCCGGGCGGCCGCGGCGACGGCGGTGGCCGCCCGGACGAGTGCCGCGGTGGCCGTGGAGCGGGACTGCTGCGGCCAGGCGACCGCCAGGAGCGACGGCGGCGCGTCCGGCACGGCCCGGTAGACGACGCCCGGACGCGGATAGCGGTCGGCGACGGACGCCGGCAGCAGGGCGACCAGTTCGCCCAGGGCGACACGGGTGAGCAACTGGGCCAGATCGCGGCCCTCGTGCCGCATGTCCTCCAGGAACCGGTGCAGATCCCCGGGGCGCAGGCCGAGGTCGGCGAGCAGGACGTGGTCGCGGGCGGCGAGCGGGTGGTCCGCGCCGAGCACCGCGACACGCGGCTCGGCGACGAGGGTCTCGCTGTCCAGGCCGGTGCGGTCGAACGGCTCGTGGATCAGCGCGACGTCGGCCTCTCCGCGCCGCAGCAGCCGCGGCTGTTCCAGCCAGCCGCACAGCCGGACCGTCACCGGGAGGGCGGCGGGGTCGGTGGCGTAGCGCTCCAGGACCGGCTCCAGCAGTCCCGCGTCGCCGTCGGCCTTGACCGCCAGGACCAGCTTGCGGTCCGGGCCCGCCGCACGCCGGGCCCGCCGTCCGGCGGCCTCCAGGGCGTCGAGCGCGAACCGCGCCTCCGCGAGGAGCACGTCGCCCGCCGGGGTCAACGCGACACGGTGGGTGGTCCGTTCGAAGAGGGTGACCCCGAGGTCCGTCTCCAGCCGGCGGATCGCCCGGGACAGCGGCGGGGAGGAGATGCCCAGCCGTTCGGCCGCGCGGGCGAAGTTGAGTTCCTCGGCGACGGCGACGAAGTAGCGCAGCGGGCGGGAGTCCACGGCTTCGCCCTCCCTTCGGCGGTGCAGGGCACGGTATTACCTTGAGGGTAACAACCCGGAGCGAAGCGGTCCTTCAGTTCCCGGACACCGGACGGCAGGCTCGATCATGTCCCCCTCCCGTCCTGTCCAGGAGACTTCCATGATCCTTGTCACCACCCCGACCGGCCAGATCGGCAGCCGGGTCCTCGACTCCCTCCTCGACGCCGGGGACGCGGCGGGAGAAGTCCGGGTGATCGTGCGCGATCCGGCGCGCCTGTCCCCGCGCGTGCGGGCCCGTGTCGAGGCCGTCACCGGCTCGCACGCCGACCCCGACGTCACCGCCAAGGCGTGCGCGGGCGTCGACCGGGTGTTCTGGCTGGTGCCGCCGGCGCCCACCGCGGACAGCGTCGAGGGCCACTTCCGCGCCTTCACCCGGCCCCTGGTCGACGCGATCCGCACCGGGGACGTCCAGCGGGTCGTCGCCGTCTCCACCCTGGGCCGCGGTGTCGCCCGGAACGCCGGACAGATCTCGGCCTCGCTGGCCATGGACGACGAGATCCGGGCCACCGGGGTCCACCACCGGGCGCTGTGCCCGCCGTACCTGATGGAGAACCTGCTCCACCAGGCCGCGGCGATCCGCGGCAGCGGGGTGATCGCCATGGCGACGCACGGCGACCGGGTGCTGCGCACCTGCGCCACCCGTGACATCGGCGCCACGGCGGCCCGGCTGCTGCTCGACGGCTCCTGGACCGGCCAGGACGACGTCCCGATGGTCGGCCCCGACGCGCTGACGCCCGAGGACATGGCGCGTGTCGTCTCCGAGGTGCTGGACCGGCCGGTCCGCTTCCAGCGGCTCGGCGGGGAGGAGTACCGGGCGTCGCTGCTGCGGCACGGGGCGAGCGAGGCCTGGGCGCGGGCCGTGGCCGACCTCGCCGCCGCGACCGCCGAGCAGGGCTTCTACGGCAGCGCGGCGCCGAGCACGCCCGAGACCGCGCCCACGTCCTTCCGCCGGTGGTGCGAGGAGGTGCTCAGGCCGGCCGTACGGAGCTGACCGGCACGGCCTGCGGTGCGACCGGGGCCGCCGTACGCCTCCGGCGGGCAGCCCCTATGCGCGGTTCCGCCGACACGGCCTACGGAGCCACCAGCGCCGCGCAGATGGCACATGGGCCACGGACGGCACCCCGGGCCACCGACGGCACCACTGACCACCACCGACGGCACCACTGACCACCACCGACGGCACCCCGCCGGTCACCAGAGGCTCCGTCGGTGCCGTCACCTTTCCAGCAGCATCCGCTGCAGCTCCCGGGCCGCCCGCGGCGGAGCCACGTCGCTGCGGTGGGCGAGGGCGATGGTGCGGTGGAGTCCGGGGCGGGCCAGTGGGGTGACCCGGAGCCCGCGGCCCGTCCGGGCGGCCACCATGCGCGGCACGACGGCCACGCCGAGCCCCGCCCGGACGAACCCCAGCACCGCGTCCATCTCGCCGCCCTCCACGGCGAAGTCCGGCTCGAACCCGGCGGAGCGGCACGCGGCGACGGTCAGTTCCCGCAGGTCGTACCCGTGCCGGAACATCACCAGCCGTTCTCCCTCCAGGTCGGCGATCTCCACGACGCGTCCGCCCCGGCCGGGTTCCGGCGCCTCGGGGGACGACACCACCACCAGGTCCTCGCGCAGCAGCTCCACGGTCGTCAGCGCGGGCGCCGGTGTCGGCAGCGGCAGCACGACCAGCGCGAGGTCGAGCGCGCCGCGCGCCAGCTCCCGCACCAGATCGTGCGAGCCGCCCTCCTCGATCAGCAGCTGAATGCCGGGGTACCGGTCGTGGAAGGCCCGCAGTACGTCCGGCAGCAGTCCCGTGCACAGGCTCGGCGTGGCCCCCAGCCGTACCCGCCCCCGCCGCAGCTGCACCAGTTCCTGCACCTCGTGCCGGGCCGTGTCGGCGTCGGCCAGGATGCGCCGGGCCAGCGGCAGCAGCGCCTCGCCGGCGTCGGTGAGCGTGATGTTGCCCCGGGCGCGCAGGAAGAGGTCCGCGCCCAGCTCCCGTTCCAGCGCCTTGATCTGCTGGGACAGCGAGGGCTGGGCGACATGGACCAGCTCGGCGGCACGGGTGAAGTGCCGGGTCTCGGCGACGGCCACGAAGTACTGGAGCTGCTGGAACTGCATCCAGCCAGAATAGCCGGAGCCTATGGAAACGAGCTGGACCATGTCTTGGACCGATCGGGTCTCTCGCCCCTAGCGTGCTGTTCCATGGCTCTGGCAACGCGGACGGACCGACGGCCGTCCATGGCGCGCACGATGTGGGACTCCTCCGTCGGCAAGAAGACGGTGATGGCCGTCAGCGGCGTGATCATGCTGCTGTACCTGGTCGCGCACCTGATCGGCAATCTGAAGATCTTCTTCGGCGCCGGTGAGTTCAACCACTACGCGCACTGGCTGCGCACCGTGGGCGAGCCCTTCATGCACTACGAGTGGACGCTCTGGCTCGTCCGGATCGTGCTCGTGGTCGCCGTGGTGGCCCACGCCACGTCCGCCTACCAGCTCAGCCGCCGGGACATCAAGGCACGGCCCAGCAAGTACGTGCACAAGAGGCCGCGGGCCGGCTACGCGACCCGCACCATGCGCTGGGGCGGCGTCATCCTCGGCCTGTTCATCGTCTGGCACATCCTGGACCTGACCACCGGCACCGTGCACTCCGGCGGCTTCCAGCAGGGGCACCCGTACCAGAACGTCGTGGACACCTTCTCCACCTGGTACGGCAACGTCATCTACATCGTCGCGATGCTCGCGCTCGGCCTGCACATCCGGCACGGCTTCTGGAGCGCCGCCCAGACCCTCGGCGTCGGCAGCCGCAGCCGCGACCGCGCCCTGAAGACCCTCGCGAACGTCCTCGCGCTGCTGCTCACGGCCGGCTTCATCTCCATCCCCGTGGGCGTCATGACCGGAGTGGTGAGCTGACATGACTACCTACGCCGACTACGCGACCGGCGCGCCGGTCACCGACACCAAGGCCCCCGCCGGGCCCATCCACGAACGCTGGGACAAGCGCCGCTTCGAGGCGAAGCTGGTCAACCCCGCCAACCGCCGCAAGCACACGATCATCGTCGTCGGCACCGGCCTGGCCGGCGGCTCGGCCGGCGCCACGCTCGCCGAACAGGGCTACCACGTCGTCCAGTTCTGCTACCAGGACTCTCCGCGCCGCGCCCACTCCATCGCCGCACAGGGCGGCATCAACGCGGCGAAGAACTACCGCAACGACGGCGACTCCATCCACCGGCTGTTCTACGACACCGTCAAAGGCGGTGACTTCCGGGCCCGCGAGTCCAATGTGCACCGGCTCGCGCAGATCTCCGTGGAGATCATCGACCAGTGCGTCGCCCAGGGCGTGCCCTTCGCCCGCGAGTACGGCGGCCTGCTCGACACCCGCTCCTTCGGCGGCGTCCAGGTCTCGCGCACCTTCTACGCCCGCGGCCAGACCGGCCAGCAGCTGCTGCTGGGCGCCTACCAGGCGCTGTCCCGGCAGATCGCCGCCGGGAACGTGGAGATGCACCCGCGCACCGAGATGCTCGACCTGATCGTCGTCGACGGGCGGGCGCGCGGGATCGTGGCGCGCGATCTGATCACCGGCAGGATCGACACGTACTTCGCGGACGCCGTGGTCCTCGCAAGTGGCGGCTACGGCAACGTCTTCTACCTGTCGACCAACGCCATGAACTCCAACGCGACCGCCGTCTGGCGGGCGCACCGGCGCGGCGCGTACTTCGCCAACCCGTGCTTCACCCAGATCCACCCGACCTGCATCCCGCGCACCGGCGACCACCAGTCCAAGCTGACGCTGATGAGCGAGTCGCTGCGCAACGACGGCCGCATCTGGGTGCCCAAGGCCCAGGGCGACACCCGCCCGCCGAACGAGATCCCCGAGGACGAGCGCGACTACTACCTGGAGCGCATCTACCCGTCCTTCGGCAACCTCGTGCCCCGGGACATCGCCTCCCGCGCCGCGAAGAACGTCTGCGACGAGGGCAGGGGAGTGGGCCCCGGCGGACAGGGCGTCTACCTCGACTTCGCCGACGCCATCCGGCGCATGGGCCGCAAGGCCGTCGAGGCCAAGTACGGCAACCTCTTCGACATGTACCAGCGGATCACCGACGAGGATCCGTACGAGGTGCCGATGCGGATCTACCCGGCCGTGCACTACACGATGGGCGGCCTGTGGGTCGACTACGACCTCCAGACCACGATCCCCGGCCTGTTCGCGATCGGCGAGGCCAACTTCTCCGACCACGGCGCCAACCGGCTCGGCGCCTCCGCGCTGATGCAGGGCCTCGCCGACGGCTACTTCGTGCTGCCGGCCACCATCAACGACTACCTGGCCCGCAACCCGCACCAGGAGCCGGTCACCGACCAGCACCCCGTCGTCCAGGAGGTGCTGGCCGAGACCGAGGACCGGATCAACCTGCTGCTGGCCGTGGACGGCGACCGCACCCCCGACTCCTTCCACCGCGAACTCGGCGAACTGATGTGGGAGTTCTGCGGCATGGCCCGCTCCGACACGGGGCTGCGCAAGGCCCTGGAACGCATCCCGCAGATCCGCGACGAGTTCTGGCGGCGGATCAAGGTGCCCGGAACCGGCGAGGAGTTCAACCAGTCGCTGGAGAAGGCCAACCGGATCGTCGACTACCTGGAGCTCGCCGAGCTGATGTGCCTCGACGCGCTGCACCGTACCGAGTCCTGCGGCGGACACTTCCGCGAGGAGTCCCAGACCCCGGACGGCGAAGCCGCCCGGAAGGACGACGAGTTCTCGTACGCCGCCGCGTGGGAGTTCACCGGCACCGGCGAGCCGCCCGTCCTGCACAAGGAAGACCTGGTCTTCGAGTACGTCCACCCCACCCAGCGGAGCTACGCATGAAGCTCACCCTGCGCGTCTGGCGGCAGAAGAACGCCGACGCCGAAGGAGCGATGTCCACCTACGAGGTGGACGGCATCTCGCCCGACATGTCCTTCCTGGAGATGCTGGACGTCCTCAACGAACAGCTCATCCTCTCCGGCGAGGAGCCGGTCGCCTTCGACCACGACTGCCGCGAGGGCATCTGCGGCGCGTGCTCGCTCGTCATCAACGGCGACGCGCACGGGCCGGAGCGGACCACCACCTGCCAGCTGCACATGCGGTCCTTCCAGGACGGCGACACGATCGACATCGAGCCGTGGCGGGCGTCCGCGTTCCCGGTGATCAAGGACCTGGTGGTGGACCGGTCGGCGTTCGACCGCATCATCCAGGCCGGCGGATACATCACCGCGCCGACCGGATCCGCGCCCGAGGCCCACGCCACGCCGGTGCCGAAGGCCGACGCCGACTTCGCGTTCGAGCACGCCGAGTGTATCGGGTGCGGCGCGTGCGTCGCCGCCTGTCCCAACGGGGCGGCGATGCTGTTCACCTCGGCCAAGGTCAACCACCTGAACGTACTGCCCCAGGGCGCGCCCGAGCGGGAGACGCGGGTGCTGGACATGGTGGCCCAGATGGACGCGGAGGGCTTCGGCGGGTGCACGCTCACCGGCGAGTGCGCGACCGCCTGCCCCAAGGGGATTCCGCTGATGTCAATCACGAGCATGAACAAGGAGTGGCTGCGGGCCACCCGGAAGGCGGGCAGGCGGTAGGCCCGACAGGCGTTCGCCGATCGGTGGACGGGCGGGGCCGGGAGTGGTGCTCCCCGGCCCCGTCTGGCTTTCCCGCCCCCGGCGGTCTCCGCGCACGATCGGGCGCCCGGTCCCGCCGGACCCCCGCGTTCACCACCCTCACATCCCCTCTCCCGGCACCGGTCACGCGCACGCCAACCGGCATCGGAAGAACAGGAGCGGCGGGCCGCACGCACCACACCCGCCGCCTCTGTCGCCGACCCGGCCCGTGCCCAGGAGAGAGCCATGACCGGCGTTTCCACCCTCGACCGTCCCCCGCAGCCCGCGGCACCCACCCGCTACACCGTCACCCTCGCCCGCGACGAGGCCGACGTGCGCGCCGCCCAGCGGCTGCGGCACGACGTCTTCGCCGGGGAGATGGGGGCCCTGCTCGCCACCGCGGAGCCGGGACACGACGTCGACGCCTTCGACGCCTACTGCGACCACCTGCTGGTGCGCGAGGAGGTGACCGGACAGGTCGTCGGCACCTACCGGCTGCTGCCGCCGGAGCGCGCCGCGATCGCCGGCCGGCTCTACTCCGAGGGCGAGTTCGACCTGGCCGCACTGGACGCCCTGCGGCCCGGCCTGGTCGAGGTCGGCCGCTCCTGCGTCCACCCCGACCACCGCGACGGCACCGTCATCGGCCTGATCTGGGCCGGCATCGCCCGCTACATGACCGACCGGGGCCACGAGTGGCTGGCGGGCTGCTGCTCGGTGCCCCTCGCCGACGGCGGCGCCCTCGCCACCGGCACCTGGGAGCGCGTCCGGGACAAGCACCTGGCACCCGAGGAGTACCGGGTCCGGCCGCTGCTGCCCTGGACCCCGGGCACCACCGCCCCCGCCGCCCGGACCGAACTCCCCGCCCTGCTGCGCGGCTACCTCCGGCTGGGCGCCTGGGTGTGCGGCGAGCCCGCCCACGACCCCGACTTCGGGGTCGCGGACCTGTACGTCCTGCTGTCGATGGGCCGGGTGCACCCGCGCTATCTGCGGCACTTCCTCTCCCTCGTCCCGGCCTGATGAGCGTCTGGCTGCCCACCGCGCCCTGCACCCCGGGCGCCTGCCTGGAGCCGGTCCGGGCCGCCGCGGCCGTACCCCGTGCCGTGCTGCGGCTGACCGCGGTCGCCGCGCTGCTGCTGGCCGGGATCGCGCTGTCCCCGCTCGGCGGGAGGATCCCCGCCGGGTGGGTCAGGCGGTGGTGCCGGTGGATCGTCCGGGCGATCGGGGTCCGGGTCCGGATCACCGGCGCCGCCCCGCCGGCCGGCGGGCTGCTGCTGGTCGCCAACCACGTCTCCTGGCTGGACGTCCCCCTGCTCACCGCCGTACGCCCGGCCCGGATGCTCGCCAAGGCCGAGGTCCGGCAGTGGCCCCTGGCCGGCGCGCTGGCCGCGCGCGGCGGGGCCCTGTTCATCGAGCGGGACCGGCTGCGCGCCCTGCCGGGCACCGTCGCCGAGATCGCCGGCGCCCTGCGCGCGGGCGCGGCCGTGACCGTCTTCCCCGAGGGCAGCACCTGGTGCGGGCGTGCCCACGGCCGCTTCCGCCGGGCCGTGTTCCAGGCCGCGCTCGACGCGGGCGTGCCCGTCCAGCCGGTCGGCCTGCGCTACCGGTGGCAGGACGGCGGACCCGGCACCGCGGCGGCCTTCGTCGGCGAGGACACCCTGACGGCCTCCCTGTGGCGGGTGGCCCGGGCCCGCGGCCTGGTCGCCGAGGTGGAGGTCCGTCCGGTGATACCGCCGGGCACCCACCCCGACCGCCGCGCCCTCGCCCGGGCGGCCCAGCCGGCCGCCCCCGAGCCGGCCTGGACCCACGCGGCACTGGTCGCGAGCGCGCTAGAGGGGCCGTACGACCAGCTCGGCCAGCCGCAGATAGGCGTGCACGGTGGCCGGGCGGAGGTCCTTCAGCTGCCAGCGCGGTGACTGCAGAGCGGTGTCGAACGGCACCTGCACGACCTGGTCCGGCTGGACGCCCAGGGTCCAGTGCAGGTTGTCCGGGAGACCGCGGCGGTGCGAACCGTCGGTGCGGGTCGTCACGACGACCGCCTGGTTCGCCAGGCGGTGCCGGCCGGACTCCCGGATCCGGTCCAGCGTGCGCGCCGCGGCGTCGAGGAACCAGTCGGCGGCGCCGCAGCACACGATCAGCCGGTCCGTGTGGTCCAGGACCACGTCCGCCGTGCGGTCCACCCGCACCGGCGCCCAGTCCGTCAGCAGGAACGGATAGTACGGGGCCGTGTGCGCCAGCACCCGCAGGTACTCCTGGGCGTGCGCGGAGTTGGGCCCGTAGTGCCCCGCGCGGTGCGCTACCACTTCGAGGCCCGACGGCAGCCGGGTGGTGAGGGCACGGACGTCCTCGTACGCCGGACCGAGCGGCAGCGCCGCCAGGTCCCGGGGCACGGCACCGTTGCGGTCCGGCGGCAGGAAGAAACCGAGGGCGCCCTCGGTGGCGGCGCCGTCCAGGGCGAGGACGGGTTCGGCGCGTACGGCGGCCAGCAGGGAGCCCAGGGCGACCGTCACCGTGGCCCGGCCGCTGTAGTGGTAGGCGCTGACCAGCGTCACCCGCCTGCTGTGCGGCAGCGGGACGCGCAGCCGGTCCAGGCGCCGCCGGAACTCGGCGCGGGCCGGACCGAAGCGGGGCTGGGGCAGCAGCCGCTCGGCCGGCGGGGCCGCGTCCGCCGGATCCGGCGGGGTGAGCGGTACGGGGTCGGGCGGCCGGACGGTCACCGGCGGGACCGGCGAGCGGCCCTCGTCGTCGTACCGCAGCCGGGCCAGCGCGATGTACTTGGCGAGGGCGTCCGCGACCTCGCTGGCGGTGGGGCGGCGGTCCGGGTCGTCGTCCAGGCAGCGCAGCACCAGGCGCCGCAGCTTCTCCCAGCCGTCGCCCTGCCACAGGTGCATGCCCTCCGGCAGGTTCGGCACCTCCACACCCGTTTTGCTGCTGATGAGCTGGAGCATGCCCCCCAGCGCGCGCATGCTGTCCGCGACGGACGGCGCGGGCCCGGCCCCCAGGTACCGGCCGTCCACGGCGTAGTCGGACAGGTCGCCGAGCACGATGGTCCGGCGCAGCACGTACACGCTGTCCATGCCGAAGTCGGCGGGCACCAGACCCGCGGCGTGGCACAGGGCGAGCGCGTTCGCCAGGTGCCAGGACACCAGCAGGCCGCGCACCAGGTCGAACGGGGCGGTGCCGTGCTGCAGCGAGCGGGCGAACACCTCCGACAGCCGGGGCGGCTGCCCGTCCGGGGTGTCCCGGTCGCGGACCGGTGCCATCGCCAGCCACGGCGGGGAGTCGTCGGGCCCGCGGGCCAGCAGCGCGGGCGCGTACTGGCCCTGCAACCGGCCCAGCACCTCCGCCTCCACGGTGATCAACTGCGCGTTGGCCGCGGGCAGATCGGGCCGGGGCGTGCGCAGCACGGCCTCCGTTCCGTGCGCGTCCACCCCCCGGTACAGCACCGTACGGCGGCCCCGGCGCCGGTCGCGCAGCCGGTACGGCCCGAGCCGCTCCGGGTCGGCGCCGGTCAGCGGCTCCCAGCCGTCGGCGGGCGCCGCGGGACCGTCCGGCTGCGAGCGGGGCAGGCCCGGCACCCGGTCGAAGGACACCCCGAACCGGGCGAGCAGCCGGCGTTCGACGCTGGTGAACGGCTGGTGCGCACCGGGCAGGTGGGCGGAGCCGTCGGGATGCGCCAGCCAGGCGGGAAAGTCCGGCGAGTTGCCGGCGAGTTCCTCCAGATGCCGGCCGATACGACGGCTGGTGCGCACGAGTTCCGCCTGCGGGACCGAGTCCAGCAGGACCGCCTTGGACTCCTCCGAGAAGTCGAACACCCGGTGCTTGGCGGGCAGCGGACCGGGCACCGGCGCCGGATGCGGCCGGATCAGGCCGCCCAGGAACACCTCCGCCAGGTGCGAGGTCGTGGCCCGCCACGGCACCGCGGACTGCACCAGCCGCATCACCGGCACCGACAGCGGCGACACCGCCGCCAGGTGCGCCGCCAGCCGGTACGCCTCCGGGGTCGCCGCGTCCCGGAAGTGCTGGGCGCTGGTCAGGTCCCGGGCGGCGGTCACGCTGCCGTACAGGTCGGGACCGGCCAGCAGCGGCAGCTCCACGGTGGTGCCGGGCGAGGCCAGCAGCCGCGCCCAGTCCCGCAGCGACTCCGGGGTCGGTTCCAGTACCGGCACCGGCACCTCCTGGAACGCGGACAGCTCCGGCGGCAGCAGCGGATCGCCGACCTCCCAGGCCGCGTTGGCGCCGCCGATCCGCCGCGTGGTGACCTGCCAGCGCTCCGCGGCGATGCCGGACGCCTCCCACATGTCCGGCGGCAGCGTCTGGAGCACCGCGACCGGGCCCCGGGAGCCCCACTCGGCCAGCAGCCGGTGCAGGGCCCCGGACCGCCAGGCGGCGCCCATGCCGTCGCTGACGACGAGGACGAGGGTGCGGCCCGAGGGGTCGTTGACCGTGCTCAGCGGCAGCGTGCCGGCCTCCGGCCGGAAGGGCCGGGTGCGCAGGCACGGTTCGCGGGCACCGCGGGTGTCGAGGCCGATGACCCGGGTGGTGGCGAAGGCACCCAGCCGCTCCAGCAGCGCCCGCAGTTCGGCGCCGAGCCGGTGCCACAGCAGCATCGACAGGCCGTCGTCCACGAGCAGCGCCAGGTTCAGCCAGCGCTCCCGCACCGGCCGCTCCACCACGTCGGGCAGGCCCGTCTCGGCGAGCTGGGCGGCGGTGCGCTCCTCGTCGATCTCCGTGCGGTGACGGCTGTCCAGGCGCCGGCGCAACGGCCTGAGCGCCCGGCCCAGTTCGAGTTCCTCGGCGAGGGCCTTGTCCTCGGGCACCCGCACCGGCAGCGCCCGCCTGGGCTCGGGGGCGGCCGGGGCGAGCCGCACCTCCGGCACCGGGGTCTGCCGTGCCGCCGCGTAGAGGGAGGGCGCGGTGAGGTCGGGCAGGTCCGGGTCGTCGGGCTCCGGCGCCGGATGCTGCGGGGCGGCCGGGCCGGGCTCCGGGGCGGGGCCGGGAGCCGGGCGGGCGGGCGGCGGCGACGGCTCGCGCAGCAGCGGCGCGCCGGCGTCCGGGGGCAGCCGGCGGGCGAGCCACAGCACGTCCAGGACCTGGTCCGCGTCCAGCTCGTGTCCGCAGGCCGCCAGCACCCGCAGCACCTCGGCCAGCCGCTCGCCCCCGCCCGGCACGGTCACATCGCCCCGGTGAGCTGGTGCAGCACGGCGTCGAGCAGGCCGTCCGCGTCCAGGTCGACGCCTCCGGTGCGCAGGAACACGGCGTTCAGCAACTGGTCCGTGGCCAGTTCGCCCAGCGCGCGGCGGCGCAGGAAGGCGTCGATCAGGTCGTCCGCGTCCCGCAGCGCCTCCTCGCCCAGGTGCGCGGCGACGATGGTGCGCAGCCGCTCCTCGTCCGGCACCGGGAGTTCGAGCCGCAGACAGCGGCGCAGGAACGCGGGCGGGAAGTCGCGCTCCCCGTTGCTGGTGATGATCACGACGGGGAACTCGGCGCACTGCACGAGCCCCTGGTGCACCCGCACGGTGCCCCGGTGGTCGGAGGTCTGCACCTCCACGTCCGCCGTGCCCTCCGGCAGCCGGACCAGTTCCTTGATCTCGAAGTAGCCCTCCTCGAACACGGTGAGCAGGTCGTTGGGCAGATCGACGTCGCCCTTGTCCATCTCGTCGACGAGCAGGCAGCGCGGCGCGGCCGACGCCACCAGTGCCGTACCGAGCGGCCCGAGCCGGATGAACTGTCCGATGGACGGCTCGCCCTCGCCGCGGTCCCGGCTGAGCGTGGTCTCCCGCAGCCGGCCGATGGCGTCGTACACGTACAGCGCGTCCGGCACGGTGGAGCGGCTGGTGACCGACCAGCGCAGCAGGTCGCCCAGGCACAGTTCGTGCGCGATGGCCCGGGCGAGGGAGGACTTGCCGGTGCCGGCGGGCCCGGTCACCAGCAGCGGGCGGCGCAGGTGCAGGGCCGCGTTGACGATGTCGGCGTGCCGCGGGTCGATCACGTACGGCAGTTCGGGGCGCCTCGCGCGGGCCGGGGTGAAGCGCCGCCACGGCGGGGCGGAGGGGAGGCTGACGGCCCGCGGTACGCCGTCGCCCCGGAACAGGCGCCAGTCGGCGCCGGCGGCGGATGTCATGGGCCCTCCTGGGGTTCGGACAGGTGCAGACGAGGAACGGTGCGGTCGGCGTCGGCCCAGGCGAGGACCGGCCGGCCGGGGAACTCGGGTGGATTGTTCAGGGCGTTGGCCCGGTAGCTGTGGACACCGTCGGGCAGCTCCCGGGTGGCGACCCGCGCCATGTGCCGGACGCTGTGCGAGGATCCGTCCTCCCGCCGGTCCCACATCACCACAGGTATGCCCAGCGCCAGGCAGGTCTGCACGATGCGGTCCCGGGGAGGCCCGGGTGGTACGTCCACGGAGACGCGCACGGTGTCGAGTTGGTTGACCAGCCGCGAGTAGAGCGTGTCCCGGTCGGCGGGTTCGCTGACGACGAGCGCCTTGCCCTCGTCCAGCCGGCTCCACCGGGTGCGCCACCGGGAGACGAACCGCCCGTTGCGGCGCAGCAGTTCGGGGCAGTGCACCACCAGCGGGAACTCCACCCCGAGCACACCGGGCACCAGCTCCGCCGGGTCCCGGGCCGCCCACTCGTCGACGGGCAGGTTGAGGCCGCCGCGGTCCACGAGCACCTCCACCAGGGGCGGGCGCTCGTCCTCGGCGGAGGGCGTCAGCGAGTCCAGCACGCGCAGCACCTCGCGCGCCGCCTCCGAGGCCGTGTACGACTGCACGCTCCCCGCCGACACCTGCCGGGGCCCGGTGCCCTCGTCGCACCAGATCCGCAGCCGGTGCCGGCCGCGCCCGGCCTTGGTCACCTGCACCAGCACCCGCACCCGGGCGGCGCGTGCGCGGGCCGTACGCGCCCACTCCTGCGCGTCGAAACGGCGTTCGCCCAGCGCCGACCGCTCGATGCCGAGTCGCCGGGCCACCCCGTCCGCCCACAGCCGCAGCCGCGCCCGCTGGGTGTCGGGGCACAGCGCGGCGACGTACTCCGTCACCCGCAGCAACGCCGGCACCCGGCGCTCGTCCCCGGTCGCGTGGCCGTCCCCCGGCAGGCCCTCCAGATGATCGAGGAGCGCGTCCACGGTGTCCGCGCCCGGCCGGGCCGCGAGGTGCGGCAGCGCGGCCCGGACCGCCTCCGGGAACCGAGCCAGCACCGCCGGGGTGATGGCGCGCAGAAGTCCGCGCAGCTCCGTGTACTCGGCGGCGGACAGCAGCCGGGGCGTGCGGGACAGGGCGCCCACGGCCAGGATCCGGTCGGCGGCGCGCGGGCTGTCCCGGCGCAGGATCCCGGTCAGCGCCGCCAGGGCACGCGGATGCGTCAGCACGAACCCGGCCACCTCCTCGGGGGAGGGCGGGACGACATCGCTGCCCGGTTCGACACCGCACAGCCGGGCCAGCCGGCGGGCGCAGTCGCCGCGCCCGCTGGGCGAGGGCAGCGCGTCCTCGATCGCCTCCACCAGCAGCTCGAAGGCCGGGTCGTCGGGGTCCACCGGGGCGGGCAGGACGCCGTCCAGCACACCGAGGGGCCGCAGTTCGGCCTCGACGGCCTGCCAGGGCACGGCCCAGCTGCGCCGGACAAGGCTCTGGAAGCCGAGCGCGACCGGCGTCGCCGGCCCGTCCACGGGCAGGAAGTGCCCGACGACCAGCCCGACCACGGCCTGCTCCTCCCGGCACCACAGCGGGCTGCCGCTGTAGCCGGGGCCGACCGCCATGCCGGTGGGGGCGCCGTCCAGATAGGCCAACTCGCCGTGCAGCGCGGCGACGGTGAGCCGGGCGACGGTGGAGGCCCGGCCGCCGCCGTGCCAGGCGTTCAGCTTGTGTCCGACCGTCATGGCGGCCTGGCGGGGGCCGGGCGGCAGGCTCCCGGGCGGGGCGTCGACGCGCAGGACTGCGAGGTCGCCGAGCCAGTCGGCGCTGCCCGCGCGGACCGCCCCGCCGGCCCGGGCGCGGGGCGGGATCCAGTGGGCCACCCGGGCCGGGTACCGCCGGCTGCCGTGCGTCTCCGCGTCGGGCACCTCGACGGGCACCTCGTCCACGCCCGGCGTCCGCGCGTCGAACAGATCCCGGCCCAGCGCGGCGTTGACGACGTGCGCGCAGGTCAGCACCGTGTCGGAGCCGAGCACGAAGCCCGCCCCCGCGGGCTTGCCGTCCTCGGTGCGCCGGATGCACACGACGTACCGGGAGGGATCGTCGGAGCCGTCCCAACGATTCCGGAACCACCCCACGCGTCACTCCGGGCCGGGTGCCGCGCCGGTGTCGGGAGCGGGTTTCCAGCTGGCGGTGACGGTGAGGTGCGCCTGCCCGGCCGCGCCGACGATCCCGAACTTCAGATCCTGGCCGACCTGCACGCCGAAGGTCACGGTCAGTTCGGTGGGCGGGTCGGGCACCGCCGTGGCGGCGTCGTGGACTTCCTGAAGCAGCGGTCCGATCGGCCGCAGCGCGCCGCGCAGCGCCTCGGCGGCGAAGTTCGCGACGGCCCGGCCGCCCGCGCCGACCGGCACCGCCCGGCCCATGCCCTCCGGCAGGTCGTCGTCCGGTGGGGCCGGCGCGGCGGGCGCGGCCCCCGCGCCGGGTGCGAGCAGGAACCGGACCGGAGTGCCGTCGGCGAGCGCGAGATCGGGTGTAGTGGCCACGCTCGTATTATCGGCGGGAACGCCCGGCGGGCCGATGGACTTGCACAACTCGGTTACCGCATCGATGCTTTGGACGCGGTGGGTCACCCGGGGCTCAGGGCATGACCCGCGCCAGATAGGGCGCCGTGGCGCTGCCCTCCGCGCGGGCGACCCGCTCCGGTGGTCCGGCCGCCACGATCCGGCCGCCCCGGTCGCCGCCGCCCGGGCCGAGATCGATCACCCAGTCCGCGCCCGCGACCACCGTCATGTCGTGCTCCACCACGACCACCGTGTGCCCGGCGTCCACCAGCCCGTGCAGGCGGTCCATCAGCACCTCCACATCGGCCGGGTGCAGTCCGGTCGTCGGCTCGTCCAGCAGGTACAGGGTGTGGCCCCGGCGCCCGCGCTGGAGCTCGCTCGCCAGCTTGATCCGCTGCGCCTCGCCGCCGGACAGCTCGGTCGCCGGCTGGCCGAGCCGCAGATAGCCGAGGCCGACGTCGAGCAGGGTGCCGAGGCTGCGGGCGGCGGCGGGGGAGTCCGCGAAGAACTCCGCGGCGGCCTCCACGGTCAGGTCGAGCACGTCGGCGATGGTCCGTCCCCGGTACGTCACCTGGAGCGTCTCCGGGTTGTAGCGGGCGCCGCCGCAGTCCGGACAGGGCGCGTAGGTGCTCGGCAGGAACAGCAGCTCCACGCTGACGAACCCCTCGCCCTGGCAGGTCTCGCAGCGCCCGCCGGCCACGTTGAACGAGAACCGCCCGACGCCGTACCCCCGCTCCCGCGCCTGCTCGGTGCCGGCGAACACCTTCCGCACGACGTCGAACAGACCGGTGTAGGTGGCCAGGTTGGACCGCGGGGTGCGCCCGATGGGCTTCTGGTCGACGCGGACCAGCCGCCCGACCCCGTCCAGGTCCTCCGTCAGCTCGCCGATGAGCGTGGACTTCCCGGAGCCGGAGACACCGGTGACGGCGGTGAACGCGCCGAGCGGGAACCGGGCGGTCACCTCCCGCAGGTTGTGCCGGGTCACCGGTCCCACCGTCAGCCAGCCGCGCGGTGCGCGGACCTCTCGCGGCGGACCGGGCGACTCGTCGAAGAGGAACACGGCCGTCGCCGACTCCTCCACCGAGGCCAGCTCGGCGACCGGCCCGCTGTACAGCACCCGTCCGCCGTGCTCGCCGGCGCCGGGGCCCACGTCGACCACCCAGTCGGCGCCGCGCACCACCTCCAGGTGGTGCTCCACCACGAACACCGAGTTCCCGGCCGCCTTCAGCCGGTCCAGCACGGTCAGCAGGGCCTCGGTGTCCGCCGGGTGCAGCCCGGCGGACGGCTCGTCCAGCACGTACACCACACCGAACAGCCCGGAGCGCAACTGCGTGGCGAGCCGGAGCCGTTGCAGCTCGCCCGCCGAGAGGGTGGGGGCGGCCCGGTCCAGGCTGAGGTAGCCGAGCCCCAGCTCGACCACCGGCGCGATGCGGGAGGTGAGGTCGGCGGTGAGCACCCGGGCCGTCTCCGTCCCGGTGGCGCCGTCGAGCAGTCCCGCGAGGTCGGTCAGCGGCAGCGCGGCCAGCTCGGCGATGGTCCGCCCGCGGAAGGTCACCGCGAGGGCCTCGGGCCGCAGCCGGCTGCCCCGGCAGGCCGGGCAGGGCGCGCTGGTCAGGAAGCGCTCCGCCTTCGCCCGCAGGGTCGGCGACCTGGTGTCGGAGAACGTCTTCAGGACGTACCGGCGGGCGCTCGTGTAGGTGCCCTGGTACGGCCGTTGGATGCGGTCGGCGTCCCGGACCGGGTGGACGGTGACCACCGGCTGCTCGTCGGTGAACAGGATCCACTCGCGCTCCCGGGCGGGCAGTTCGCGCCAGGGCCGGTCCACGTCGTAGCCGAGCGCGTCCAGGATGTCCCGCAGGTTCTTGCCCTGCCAGGCGCCCGGCCAGGCGGCGACGGCGCCCTCGCGGATGCTCAGCGAGGGGTCGGGGACCAGCAGTTCCTCGGTGGTCTCGTGCACCCGGCCGAGGCCGTGGCACGTGGGACAGGCACCGGCCGCCGTGTTCGGCGAGAACGCGTCGGAGTCCAGCCGCTCGGCGCCGGGCGGGTAGGTGCCGGCGCGCGAGAACAGCATGCGCAGCGAATTGGAGAGGTTGGTGACCGTGCCCACCGAGGAGCGCGAGCCGGGGGCCGAGCGGCGCTGCTGGAGCGAGACCGCGGGCGGCAGCCCGGTGATCTCACCGACCTTGGGCGCCCCCACCTGGTGGATCAGCCGGCGCGCGTACGGGGCGACCGACTCGAAGTAGCGCCGCTGGGCCTCGGCGTAGACCGTGCCGAACGCCAGGGACGACTTGCCCGAGCCGGAGACCCCGGTGAACACGGCCAGGACGTCCCGCGGGACGTCCACGTCGACGCCCTTGAGGTTGTGCTCGCGGGCGCCGCGGACGCGGACGTACGGGTCAGGGGGGCTGTGCATCGGGGGGATACTCTAACCGCCCCCCTGCGCTAGACCTGCGGAGGGTTGTCCCGGTCCTGCGGCCGGGTGCCCAACTCGTCGCGCAGCCTGTCCTGGCCGGTGTCGACCTGCGACTGGTACTTGTTCCCGGTGCGCTGGTCGACGTAGTCGCCGCCCTTGTCGATGCCCTTGTCGGCCATGCCCTCACGGCCCTTGAGCATGCCCTTGATCTTGTCCTTGAAGGACATGGCAGCCCTCCTCGTCGCTAGAGGTTCGCCCTCCCAGGGTCACCGGCCCGGGCCGGGTTCGCATCTCGGGCGGTTCACCGGCCCGGGGCGAAGAGCGCGGCGAGCCGACGGTGGGAGTCCAGCAGGGCCGTACGGTCGTACGTGCTGGTGGTGACGAGCACCTCCTCGGCGCCCGTCTCCTTCAGCACGGTCTGCAGCTCGTGGGCGACCCGGTCCGCGGTGCCCGCGATGTGCCCGGCGAGCCCGGCCGTGTACAGCTCCCGCTCCTTCGCGGTCATCGTGCGGGCCTCGACCGCCTCGGCGGGGGCGAGCGGCGGGAAGGTCCCGTGCGTGCGGGAGTACGCCATCGACCAGGCTTCCGGGACGAGCAGCCGGCGCGCCTCGGCCTCGGTGCCGGCGACCGCCACCGTCCCGGAGATCACGACGTACGGCTCGGACGCCCAGCGGGAGGGGCGGAACAGGGCGCGGTACTGGTCGATGCCGCGCAGCATCCTGTCCCGGCTGCGCAGATCGCCGATGACCATGGGCAGGCCGGCGCGGGCCGCGATGCGCGCGCCCTCGCCCATGGCCAGCACGAACGGCGGCACGGTCAGGCCCTCCGCGGGGCGGGCGTGCACGCCGGTCGGCGAGCTGCCCGTGAACCAGTCCAGCAGCTCGCCGAGCTGTGCCGCGAAGTCCTCGGCGTCGCCCTTGTCCCGGCCGAGCGCCCTGCGCACCCCGTCCGTGAAACCGACGGAGCGGCCGAGCCCCATGTCGACGCGGCCCGGGAACAGGGCCTCCAGCACACCGAACTGCTCGGCGACGACCAGGGGTTGGTGGTTGGGCAGCATGACCCCGCCGGTGCCGACCCGGATGGTGCGGGTGGCCGCGGCGACCGCGGCGGCGAGCACGGTCGGCGCGGAACCGGCGACACCCGGCACGCCGTGGTGCTCGGACACCCAGAACCGGTGGTAGCCCAGCGCCTCCACCTCACGGGCCAGCGCGACGGTCGCCCGCAGCGCCTCGGCGGGCGGGTGGCCCTCCCGGGTGCGGGAGCGGTCGAGGACGGAGAACCGGGTCCGGCTGATCAGTGTGCTGCTCACACAGGGGTTCAACGCCGTGGCGGGCCCGGGATTCCCCCGGCCACGCCCGGTGGGCGCGCGGGTACGGGCCGTACGGCCGGCCCGGTTCCGCGGACTGGTTAGGCTGGCCGGTGTGACCGACAGCAGCACGCGCCCGCTCGCCGTGTTCGACCTCGACAACACGCTCGCCGACACCGCGCACCGCCAGCACTTCCTGGAGAGCCGGCCGCGGGACTGGGACGGGTTCTTCGCCGCCGCGCCCCAGGACCCGCCGATCGCCCAGGGGGTGGCGCTGGCCACGGAGAGCGCCCGCGCCTGCGAGGTCGTCTACCTCACCGGCCGCCCCGAGCGGTGCCGCCGGGACACGCTGGAGTGGCTCGCGGCCCACGGGCTTCCGCAGGGGCGCGTGCACATGCGGGGCGACGCCGACCGCAGGCCGGCGCGGTTCACCAAGCTGGAGATCCTGCGCCGGCTCGCCCGGGACCGGGAGGTCCGGGTGTTCGTGGACGACGACGACCTGGTCTGCGACGACGCCGAGCGGGCCGGGTTCACCGTCGTACGGGCCCGCTGGGCCGCCAAGTCGGCCGCGCTGGCGGAGGCGCAGGAGCGGGAAGGGCGTACCTGAGGGAACGGGCCGCCGGGGGGGGTCAGGCGCCGTCCTCCAGGCGGAAGCCCACCTTCAGGCCCACCTGGTAGTGCTCGATCCGGCCGTTCTCGATCTGGCCGCGGATCTGGGTGACCTCGAACCAGTCCAGGTTGCGCAGGGTCTGGTCGGCGCGGGCGATGCCGTTGCGGATGGCCTGGTCGATGCCCTCGTGCGAGGTGCCGACGATCTCGGTGACCCGGTAGGTGTGGTTCGACATAGCGGGTGCTCCTCTCGTGTCACGCCGTACTCCACCGTGCCGTATCGGCGCTCCGCCCGCACGGCGTCGCGGGCCGGCCGGTGGCCGGGCCTTGACCTCCGCATTGGTCCATACCAAAATCCAGCACACCCGTACGAGCCCGCGCGCTCGGCCCCCCACGTCGGGCCCCCGCCCCTGTCCCAGCACTCTCGCCAGACAGAACAGGACCCCTCGTGAGACGTCGCCTGCTCGCCCTCATCTGCGTCACCGGCTCCCTCGTCAGCGGCTGCGGGATGCTCCCCGGCCACCACGACCGGAAGACCGTGACCGTGTGGCTGATGAAGGGCAGCGCCTCCGGGGAGTTCCTGCGGAGGTTCACCGAGGACTTCGAACGCACCCACGGGGACCTGCGGCTGGACATCCGCATCCAGGAGTGGACCGGCATCGTCGAGAAGGTCCGCGGCGCGCTCAAGGCCGACACCGGCGACGGCCCCGACGTCATCGAGGTCGGCAACACCCAGGTGCCGCTGTACGCGGACGGCGGCCGGCTCGTGGACCTGACCCTGGAGTCGATGCGGGACTGGGACAAGGAGAAGTGGCTGCCCGGTCTCGCCGAGCCCGGCAAGGACGGCAACAAGCAGTACGGCATCCCGTGGTACGCCGCCAACCGCGTCGTCATCTACCGCAAGGACCTGTTCGAGCAGGCCGGCATCACCAGCCCGCCGAAGACCCGCGACGCATGGCTCGCCGCCACCGAGAAGCTCGACTCCGGCGGCAACCAGGGCATCTACCTCGCCGGGCAGGACTGGTACACGCTCTCCGGCTTCATCTGGGACGAGGGCGGCGACCTCGCCCGGGAGAAGGACTACGAGTGGCAGGGCGCCCTGGACACCCCGGCCGCGCTGCGCGGCATGGACTTCTACCGCCGGCTCCAGGCGCTGGGCGAGGGACCCGCGGACGCCGACGAGGAACACCCGCCCCAGGCCGGGGTGTTCGCCGGCGGCAAGGTCGCGCAGCTCGTCGCCGTACCCGGGCTCGCCCAGACGGTCGTCCGGCAGAACCCGGGCCTGAAGGACAAGCTCGGGTTCTTCCCCGTGCCCGGCCGGACCGCCGCGCGGCCCGGCACCGTCTTCACCGGCGGCTCGGACCTGGTCGTCCCGGGCAACACCGACGACCAGTTCGCCGCGACCGCCGTCGTCGGGGCCCTCACCGGGGCCAAGTGGGACACCGAACTCGCCCGCACCATGAACTACGTGCCCAACAAGACCACGCTGGCCCACGCGGTCGCGGGCGAGGAGGGGGTCGCCGCCATGGCCGCGGGCGCGGCACACGGCCGGGCGACCCCCAACACCCCTCAGTGGGCCGACGTGGAGGCCGACAACCCGATCAAGGAATACATGACCCGGGTGCTGGGCGGCGCGGACCCGGCGACCGAGGCCCGCCGCGCCTCACGCAGGATCACCGAGGCGCTCGCCCCGGACGTGGGCTGACCGGACACGCCGGCTCACCGCGCCACGCTCAGCGACAGCGCGAAGCGGCCCTCGGCGTCCGTCCACCAGTGCGTCAGCTCCAGACCGGCGGCGGCCAGTTCCCCGGTCACGCCCTCCTTGCGGAACTTGGCCGACACCTCGGTGCGCAGCTCCTCGCCCGCCGCGAAGTCCACGGCGAGATCCAGCGCGGGCACCTTCACGGTCTGCGCGGTACGGGAGCGCAGCCGCATCTCGATCCACTCCCGCTCGGCGTCCCAGAGGGCCACGTGGTCGAACGCGTCCGGATCGAAGTCGGCGCCCAGTTCGCGGTCGACCACGGCCAGCACGTTCTTGTTGAACGCGGCCGTCACCCCGGCCGCGTCGTCGTACGCCCGGACCAGCACCCGCTCGTCCTTGACCAGGTCCGTGCCGAGCAGCAGCCCGTCGCCCGGGGCGAGCAGCGCGCGCACGGAGGCCAGGAACCGCGCGCGTTCGGCGGGCAGCAGGTTGCCGATCGTACCGCCGAGGAAGGCCACCAGCCGGGGTCCGGGCGTGGCGGGCAGGGTCAGCGGGGCGGTGAAGTCGGCGATCAGCGCGTGGACGTCGAGATCCGGTCGTTCCCCGATGAGGGCCTGCCCGGCCTGGGTGAGGGCGCTCTCGCTGACGTCGACCGGGACGTACGCCTTCAGGGGCAGCGCGTCGATCAGGTAGCGGGTCTTCTCCGAGGAGCCCGACCCCAGTTCGACCAGGGTGCGGGCACCGCTCGCGGCGGCGATCTCACCGGAGCGGGCGGCGAGGATCTCCCGTTCGGCGCGCGTGGGGTAGTACTCGGGCAGTTCGGTGATCCGCTCGAACAGCTCGCTGCCGCGGGCGTCGTAGAACCACTTGGGCGGCAGCCACTTGGGGGTGGTGGTGAGGCCGTGCAGGACGTCGGCGCGCAGCGCGGCGTCCGTCGCGTCCTCGGGGAGCGTGCGGGTGACGTGCAGGGGACTCAACGGCAGGGCTCCTTCGGTGTCGCCGGCTCTGGTTCCGCCAGCGGGGCGAGCAGCACGCCGGCGCGGCTCGCGGTGAGAACGGTGCGGTCGGGGACCTCCCGCCAGAGCGGGTCGTCGTCGTACGGCTCGGAGGCGACGACCGTGCTCCGGCCGGGCTCCGTGCGGTACCAGAGCGAGTCGCCCCAGGCGGTGGCCGTGATCGTGGCTCCGTCGGTCAGCAGCAGGTTGAGGCGGGAGGCGGGGGCCGCCCGCGCCAGTTGGAGAATCGTTTCAGCCATGGCCTGCTCCGGTGCGTCGCCGCTCCGCAGCCGGTGCAGGACCAGCGCCCAGACGAACGCGGAGTCGGTACGGGCCTGGAGCGAGAGCAGATCGACCGGCGGCAGCGCGGGCACCAGGGGCGCCGCCGCGTCCGGCCAGCCCGCGACCGCGCCGTTGTGGCTGAACAGCCACCGCCCGGACGCGAACGGCGCCGCCGCGGCCTCGGCGTCCGCCCCGGCCAGGGTCGCGTCCCGGACGGCCGCCAGCACGGCACCCGAGCGCACCACCCGGGCCAGGTCGGCGAAGGACAGGTCGGCCCAGACCGGCCCGGCCCGCCGGTAGCGCGCCGGTACCGGGTCCTGGGAGGCGTACCAGCCCACCCCGAAGCCGTCGGCGTTGACCGTGCCGTACCGCTGCCGGCGCGGCGCCCACGACTGGCGGAACAGGCTGTGCGGAGGCTCCACGAGGACCCGGCCGAGCGGTTCCTCCGGGCCCAGGTAGGCGAGGTGACGGCACATCAGACGGCCTCCGAGCGGGCGGTGCGGAACCCGGAGAAGATCTGCCGGCGGATCGGATAGTCCCAGTTGCGGAAGGTGCCCCGGCAGGCCACCGGGTCCACGGCGAACGAACCACCGCGCAGCACCTTGTACTCCGGGCCGAAGAACACCTCGGAGTACTCCTTGTACGGGAAGGCCCGGAAGCCCGGGTACGGCAGGAAGTCGCTCGCCGTCCACTCCCACACGTCACCGATCAACTGCCGTACGCCGAGCGGCGACTGACCGGCCGGGTAGCTCCCGGCGGGAGCGGGCCTGAGGTGCCGCTGGCCCAGGTTGGCGTGTTCCGGTGCCGGGTCGGCGTCCCCCCAGGGGTAGCGCCGCGAGCGGCCGGTCGCCGGGTCGAAGCGGGCCGCCTTCTCCCACTCCGTCTCGGTGGGCAGCCGCCGCCCGGCCCAGCGGGCGTAGGCGTCCGCCTCGTACCAGCACACGTGCAGCACCGGCTCGTCGGGCGGGACCGGCTCCGTGATCCCGAACCGGCGCCGCAGCCACTGGCCGCCGTCCCGCCGCCAGAACAGCGGGGCCGAGATGGCGTGCTGCCGGATGTGCGCCCAGCCCTCCGGCGACCACCAGCGCTCGGTGTCGTAGCCGCCGTCCTCGATGAAGGCCTGGTACGCGGCGTTCGTCACCGGGGTCGTGTCGATCCAGAACGGCGCCACCTCGCGCGGGTGCGCCGGACGCTCGTTGTCCAGCGCCCAGGGCTCGCTGGAGGTGCCCATGGTGAACGGCCCGCCCGGGACCAGGACCTCGGCCGGCCCGGTGAACAGCGGGGCCGGTTCGGGGTCCGGGGCGGTGAGCGCCTGCGGCCCCTTGCGGAGCTGATGGGTGATCAGCATGGTCTCGTCGTGCTGCTGTTCGTGCTGGGCGATCATTCCGAAGGCGAACCCGGCCTCGGTCAGCCGGGTGCCGTGGAAGTCCGCCGCCTGGAGCAGGTCCAGCGCCCGGCCGCGCACCTCCGCCGCGTACCGGCGCGCCTCGGCCGGCGGCAGCAGGGGCAGGGTGGGGCGCTCGGCCCGCGGGTGTTCGAAGGCGTCGTACAGGTTGTCTATCTCGGGCCGCATCGCCTCCCGGCCGCCGACCGTCCGCAGCAGCCACAGCTCTTCCTGGTTGCCGATGTGCGCCAGGTCCCAGACCAGGGGGGACATCAGCGGCGAGTGCTGGGCGGTGAGGTCCGGTTCGTCGACGCAGGAGGTCAGCAGCGTGGTGCGGTCCCGGGCGGTGGTGAGCGAGGCCAGCGCGCGCTCCCGCAGCGCCTCGGTGTCCGTCTCGGCCGTCTGGGTCTCGATGTCGGTCTCGGGGGCGGTCATGTACGGATGTCCTTCCTCCCGTGGGCGGTGCGGGTGTCCCCGTCCGGGCCGGACCCGGCGGGGGGCGGGGCGGTGGCGGGCAGCCGGTCCAGCAGGTCGTCGGCCGGGCAGCGGCCCCGGGCGACATGGCGGTCCCGGTACGCCGCCACCGCGTCGGTGACCCGGGTGGTGGCGCCGAGCCGGGGCAGTGCGTCCAGGGCCGCCGCGAAACAGGCGTCGGCGGCCTCGCGCAGCTCCGGGTCGGCGAGCCCGAACCGGGCCGCGTCGACCCACAGGGGGTTGTGCGGGGCGGGCAGGTTCAGGGCCCGTTCGCCCAGGTGTTTCACGGTCCGGTAGGCGGTCTCGGCGGCCTCCGGGTCGTCGAACAGCGCCGCCGTCACCGCGAGCGGCACGATCCAGCCGTCCTCGCCGGGCTGGGCGTCGATCATCCGCAGCTCCAGGTGGCCGCGCGGCCGGACCGGCGGGAACAGCGTGGTCAGGTGGTAGTCGAGGTCCGCCCGGGTGGGCGGCCGGAGTGAACCGGAGCGGGTCCACTCCCGGAAGGTCAGTCCCTCGGGCACCTCCCACGGCCCGTGGTCCCGGCGTACGCACATCACCGGTGCGTCCAGCACGTGCCGGGCCCACGCGGCCCGCGGCTCGCCGTTCAGCGGCGGAGCCCCGGCCCGCCCGGCGCCGATCTCCGTCCACATCAGCTGGCGGGTGGACTGCCAGCCCGTGGGGCGGCCTTCGATCAGCGGCGAGTTGGCGAACGCGGCCACCAGGACCGCGCCCAGCTGGTGCGCCAGCCACCAGCGCCGGACGTGCCCCAGGGGGCCGGGCTCCTCGTGGCCGGCGTCCACGCAGACCTGGACGGACGCCGAGGCGCACATCATGTGCCGGCCGGCCGGACCGGTGCGGTCCAGGCAGGTCTCCATGGCGTCGTAGCGGGGCTCGTGCAGGAATCTGCGGGGAGCGTGCCAGGGGTCGTGGCCGATGCCCGCGAGGCCGAGACCGTCCTTGGCCAGCACGGCCCGGACGGCGTCCAGGTCGGCGGAGACGGTGTCGACGCACTCCATGAGGGAGGCGGCGGGCGGCGAGCTCAGCTCCAGCTGGCCGCCGGGTTCGACGGTGAGCGCCGATTCCAGGGGTACGGCCCGCACGGTGGCGTGGGCCGCTTCCAGTCGTTCGGGTGTGACCGGGAGCTGCGGCAGCTCCAGCGAGTGGACGAGCCACTCCAGCTCGACACCGAGGGCACGGGGCGGTCCGGTCTTGAAGCAGATGCCCCGGACCAGGGCCTCCACCTCGGCCTCGGTGACGGCGGTGCGGTGCTCCGTACAGTCACCACCGTCGCTCTGCGTATGAGACATGTCGGGATCCTCCTGAGATTCCACCATGCCGCCGGCCCGGGGTGCGGGCCGGGCAGGCACTCGTCCCACCCAAGACCTTCGCACCGATTCGCACAAGGGTGCCACCCGGGACGTTCTGGATCCGTCACCTCCGTTTCCTGGTGCGTTTCCGGGCCGTTCGGGAGCACGGAAACTCCGTTGCGCCGCCTCACCAGCATCACCCAGGATGCGTGCATGAGCACGACGGGGGAGACCGCGCGGGCCGCGGACGGGGCGCCCACGGGGGTGGCGCCGTGAGCGCGCGCCTGCGCGGGATCGCCGAGGAAACGGAACGCATCGTGGCCGCGGGCCGGTATCGGACACCGGACGGCCGGGAGATATCGCTCGCCGAATCGGTGCAGGCCGCGCGGGCGGGCACCCGGATGTTCGGCCCCGACCCGGTGCCGGTGACGGCGGCAAGCGGAACCGACATGAAGGTCGAGGTCAGCGGCGAGAGCAGCCTGGAGGCGGCCCGCCGGCTCGCCGACGCCCCCGTCGCCGTCCTGAACTTCGCCTCCGCCCGGAACCCCGGCGGCGGCTACCTCAACGGCGCGCAGGCCCAGGAGGAGGCCCTGTGCCGCGCCTCCGCGCTGCACACCTGCCTGCTGACGGCCCGCCCTTTCTACGACCATCACCGCGCCGACCGCGATCCGTTCTACTCGGACCGCGTGATCCACTCACCGGCCGTCCCCGTCTTCCGCGACGACCGGGGCCGGCTGCTCGCCGAGCCGTACCGCGCGGGCTTCCTGACGGCCGCCGCCCCCAACGCGGGCGTGATCCGGCGTACGGCACCAAAGCGGGCCGCCGCGCTTCCCGAAGCCCTGGCCGTACGGGCCGAACGCGTCCTGGAGACGGCCGCGGCCCACGGCTACCGGCGACTGGTGCTGGGCGCCTGGGGCTGCGGCGTCTTCCAGAACGACCCGGCGCAGGTCGCGGGGGCGTTCCGGACGCTGCTGGGGCCCGGCGGCCGGTTCGCGCGCACGTTCGAACACGTGGTGTTCGGAGTGCTGGACCGGACACCGGGGGCGGCGGTGCGGGGGGCGTTCGCGCGGGCGTTCCCGGAGTCGGTGGGGGTGTAGCCGACGTCGGTGGGAGTTTGGCTTGAATCGGTGGGGCCGGGGTCCGGCCCTGGCGCTCGTGCCGCAGCCCCTGGCGGTCGGTGGTCCGGGCCCGGTCAGGTCCACCCGTAGCGCTGGTGCAGGCGTTGGCGGACCAGGTCGAACCGCATGCGGTCCAGCGCGCACGCCTCGCGGCGCATGCCCTGCTCGTGCAGCCGCAGCACCCGGTCCACGTCCACCCACGAGTCCCGGCCCGAGCGGTCCCACGGCCCGCTCCCGATCGCCACCCACTCGCGGTCGCCGTCGTGCCGCTTGCTGGACAGCTGCACGGCCAGGAAGGTGCCGGCCGTCTCCCGGGCCACCACCAGCACCGGGCGGTCCTTGCCCCGGCCGTCGTTCTCCTCGAACGGCACCCAGGTCCACACGATCTCCCCGGGATCGGGGTCGCCGTCATGGGCCGGGGAGTACTCGGTGCGCACCCGGCCGACCTCACGCGGGTCGGCCTCGGTGGTGGCGTACGGGCCGTAGCGGCCGGGGACGTTCTCTTCGGTAAACGTGCTCACGGAGGCACCCTAGTGGTCCGCGCAACTCGGCCCCGGTGCCGGTGGGTTACCGAGCGGCGGAGCCGGGGCGCCGGGCCGGTGCCGTGGCGGGCGGCGCGCCGATCCGCATGCCGGGGCGCCGCCCGTGCACGGTCAGATACGTCAGGCCGGACGCGCCGGCGGTGATGCTGCGGGCGGCGCCGTGCGGCAGCCAGACCAGGGCGCCCTCGGTGAGTACCTCCACCGCGTCCGAGGAGCCGTTGCCGAGGGTGCCGTCCCCGGCCACGACCAGGACCAGCACGTCCAGTTGGGCCTCGGTGTGCGCCGTGATCCGTCCGCCCGGAGCCAGCCGGACGACGTTCGCGTCGAGTTGCCGCCCGCTCTCCGCGAGCTTCCACAGCACCCCGGCCGATGCCGGGGGCGCGTCGGCCAGCGCGCGGGTGTCGCACAGCACGCGCGGGACCGCCGCCGGACGGTCTGCTGCTGCGGTGTCGGTCGCGGACGGCGACGTCATCTGGTGTTCCCCTCGGCTCTCGCGTATCCCTGCCCCGGTGTCCGGCCACTTTACAATTAATACATGTAGGATTCGTGAAAATGGTCGCAGGTGGGAGAGGGGTGTCCGTTCGTGACCACGCGGGAGAGCCCACGCCGCCGGGAGGTGCTGGACGTGCTCCGCGCCGCGCCCGCGCCGCTCGGGGTCGCGGAGGCCGCCCGGCGGATGGGGCTGCACCCCAACACCGTGCGGTTCCATCTGGACGCCCTCGTGGCCGACGGCCTGGCGGAGCGCCGGGCCGTGGCCCCGACGGGACCGGGCCGGCCCCGCACCGTCTACACCGTGCGCCCCGGCATGGACCGCGGCGGCCACCGCGACTACCGGTTGCTCGCCCGCATGGTGCTCAGCCGATGGGCCGCCGCCGACCCGGCCGAGGCGCGGGCGGAGGCGATGGAGACGGGCCGGGCCTGGGGCCGCTTCCTGGTGGACCCCCTCCCGCCGTACGAGCCGGCGACGCCCGAGCGGTCGGTCGCCGCGCTGCTCACCCTGCTGGACGGCCTCGGCTTCGCGCCGCAGCCGGAAGGTCGCGCCTCTCTGCCGCAAGGACGTGCCTCCCGACCGGAAGGTGGCGCCTCCCGGCCGCAAGGAGAAGGCCGGGCGGACGGCGAGACCGGCCGGACACCGGAGCGGATCCGGTTGCGGCACTGCCCCTTCCTCGAACTCGCCGAGGAGCGGAGCGCGCTGGTGTGCCCGATCCATCTCGGCCTGATGCAGGGAGCTCTGGCCGAGCTGGGCGCACCCCTGACGGCGACCGCGCTGGAGCCGTTCGCCGAACCCGACTCCTGCGTGGCCCACCTGGCGGGCACCACGCCCGGCTGAACCGCCCTGCGCGGCGGCCTCACCCGGCCGGGCCCTGCCGCCCCCGGTGAGCCGCCGTGCCCCGCGCTGGATCCCCAGCGCCCGCAGCCCCCGCACCGTCCACCCCGGTCCACCGCACCGCCCCACGCACCCCGGCGGAGAAAGGCCCCCCATGGACACCACCTCTGCCGCCACCGCCGGCGCGGTCACCTTCGTCTGGCTCGGGATGGTGCTGGCGATCTCCTTCCTGGAGGCCCCGCTGAAGTTCCGTGCCCCGGGGGTGACGATCCCCGTCGGCCTCGGCATCGGACGGCTGGTGTTCCGCGCGCTGAACGCCGTGGAGGCCGTCCTCGCGGCCGTCGTGGTCCTCGCGGTGGCCCTGGGCGACGCCCCGGCCGCCGTCATCTCGCTGACCGCGGTGGTGGCGGCGCTCCTCCTCGCCCAACTAGCCGTCGTCCGCCCCCTCCTCAACCGCAGGTCCGACCGGGTCCTCGCGGGCGAGGAACTGCCCCGCTCGCGCAGCCACCTGTGGTACGTGGCACTGGAGATCCTGAAGGCGGGCACCCTGATCGCCCTGGGCGTCGCCCTGTTCACGGCCTGATCCCATAGGGTCGGCGCGGACCACGACCTCGGCGTCCGCGTCCCGCTCGCCCAAAGCCACCCGGACGCCCCGGCGGCCCCGCTGCTGCGCGACTTCTGCTGCTGCGCGGCGTCCTGGGGCACACCGGCCCGGAACGCGAACGCCCGCCCACCCTGCCCCGTTTCCCGCGCACCTCACCGGGTTCGCCCACCTCGCCGAACACGCCGACCCGTGCGTCCGCGCCCTGGTCGCACGGGACCCGGGCACCGAGCCCGCCGTCGTCGAACGGCTCACCCGCGACCCCGACCCGGAAGACCGGGCGGCCCTCGCCCGCCACCCGCACCTCCCGGCCCCCGGGCGCGCGGCACTCCTCACCGACCCGGAACTCGCCCACGCCGCCGCGGCGAACCCCGCCCTGCACCCGGCGACGGCCGACCGGCTCGTGCACACGCACGGCCGGGGCCCCTGGTGAGGGACCCCGGCCGCACACGACACCCCCTTCTCAGCCCTCCTGCTCCACGGGCACCTTCTGCGGCGGAGGCGCCACCACGCCGTTGAGAGAGGGCGAACCCCCGTTCACCGTCTGCCCGTTGTCGCCCATCGTGGCCAGCAGCTTGCGGGCGAGGCCCAGCCCCGTACCGCCCATCGTGAGCGCCTTGGCGAACATCTCGCCCATGCCGTCCGCCCCGTTGAGCAGCACCATGTTGTCGACGTTGCCGAACGCCGACGCCCCCGCCTGGACGATCTCCGGCCACTTCTCGGCGAGTTGCTGGGCGACGACCGCCTCCTGGTTCTCGGCGAGGGCCGCGGCGCGGGCCTTGATGGCCTCCGCCTCGGCCAGACCCAGGGCCCGGGTCGCCTCGGCCTCCGCCAGGCCCTTCGCCTGCTGGGCGGCGGCCTCCGCCTCGCCGGTGGCCCGGGGTGCGGCGACCGCCGCCGCCAC
>NZ_JBEXKG010000081.1:0-35474 GCF_040609555.1 Streptomyces sp. NPDC004658 | reverse complement strand
CTCGCCGCCGTCCTGGCCCTGGTGGGCCTCGCCACGGCCGAACGGCGGCGCGGCGACACCGCGATGGTCCCGCCCGCCCTGCTGCGCCGGCCGGTGTTCGGCGCCGCCAACACCACCGCCGGGATCATGAACCTGTGCACCCTGGGCACGCTGTTCGTGCTGCCGCTGTTCCTGCAGTCGGTGCAGCAGCGCTCGGCCTTCCAGGCCGGCCTGATGCTCCTCCCGCTGTTCACCCCGCTCGCCGTGTGCGCGCTGCTCGGCGGGCGGGTCACCAGCCGGGTCGGCGCCCGCCTGCCCGCCGCCGGACTCCTGGTCGCCGCGGCCGGACTCGCGCTGCTGACCCGGACCACGGCCCACTCCGGCCTCCCGCTGCTCGTCCCCGCGTTCCTGCTGTGGGGGCTGGGCGTCGGGCTGCTCACCCCGGCCGTGGTGGCCGCCGCCCTCGCCGCCGTACCGACCGAGCGCTCCGGGCTGGCCTCGGCCGTCAACAACACCGCCCGGCAGACCGGCGGGGCGATCGGCATCGCGGTGGCGGGCGCGATCGCCGGGACACCGTCCGACGAGCCCCGCTTCCTGCGGGGCCTGCACACGGTGGCCCTCGGCTCCGCCGCCCTGTACGCGGCCACCGCTGTCCTCGCGCTGGTTCTGCTGCCCGGGGCGGTGTCCCCGCGGCGGCGGTGAGGGGGCGTGCGGTCGCGTCCCGCCCCGGGCCGTCGGCCGCGAGAAACACGTGGACACCGCCGGCCCGACTCGCTGTCATGGAACCCGTGTCGATCGACGCCGCCCTCGTACGCCGGCTGCTCGCGGCCCAGTTCCCGAGCCGGCCGGGCCTGCCCGTCCGTCCGGTGCCAGGGGTCGGGTTGTCGGTTTTTTTCGGTGGGGCACACCTTCCGGGTGCCCGGCGACGCAGGCCGCGGCGAGGACCTCAGCCCACCCCGCGGGGGTGGATCGCCCCCCGCGTCCCGCTGAGCGGTGCCCCGGTGCCGCCCCACCTCAGGGCCACGATCTCCGCCGCCACCGATACCGCCACCTCCTCCGGTGTGCGGGCGCCGAGGTCCAGGCCGAGCGGGGAGCGCAGGCGGGACAGTTCCCGGTCGGTGAGGCCGGACTCGATCAGGCGGCGGAGCCGGTCGTCGTGGGTGCGGCGGCTGCCCATCGCCCCGATGTACGCCGCCGGGCGCCGCAGCGCCTCCAGCAGCACCGGCACGTCGAACTTCGGGTCGTGGGTCAGGACGCAGATCACCGTCCGCCGGTCGGTGTGCGTGCCGCGCAGATACCGGTGCGGCCAGTCCACGACGACCTCAGCGCCCTCCGGGAACCGGCGGGGCGTGGCGAACACCGGCCGGGCGTCGCACACGGTGACCCGGTAGCCGAGGAAGTCCCCGATCCGGGCGACGGCGGCGGCGTAGTCGATGGCGCCGAACACCAGCATGCGCGGCGGCGGCGCGAAGGACTGGAGGAACACCGTGACGGTGTCCTCGCGGCGCTCCCCGTGCGGGCCGTAGTGCCGCAGGCCGGTCACACCGAGGGCGAGTTCACCGCGCGCGTCGGCGGCGACGGCCGCGTCGAGCCCCCGGGTCCCCAGGCTTCCGGCGGCGGTCCGCGGCCACACCGCGAGGGTGGACCCGCGCGGCGCGGGCCCGTCGACCACGGTCGCCACGGTGACCGGCTCCCCGCCCGCGACGGACGCGGCGACCGCGCCGAACGCCGGATCCCGGGCCGGGGTGACCGGCCGTACCAGGACGGTGATCTCACCACCGCAGGTCAGCCCGACCGCGAAGGCGTCCTCGTCGCTGTAGCCGAACGTCTCCAGCCGTGCCGCGCCGCTCTCGACGGCCTCCTGGGCCAGTTCGAACACCGCGCCCTCGACACAGCCGCCGGACACGCTGCCGACCACCTCGCCGTCCGGGCCGACCGCCATCGCGGCTCCGGGCCCGCGCGGCGCGCTGCGGCTGACCGCGACGACCGTGGCCAGCCCGAACGGCACCCGGGCGGCGTACCACCGGTCCAGCACCGCGAGAATCTCACGCATCGTCCGCTCCTCGGCTCACACCGCGCACGGCTCTGGTTGCACGTTAACCCGTGGGCGGTGCTGCGGCCGTTCCGCAAACAAGATCGACCGGGGCGACGCCCGGGACACACCGGCGCTCCGCCGGACGGCCCAACGGCTCGCCGTGCCGCTCGTCCTCCGAGGGCGCACGCAGGGCCCGACCGCGTCCCGGAGGGAACCGTGCCGGCCGCCCGGGTGACGCGTCGGGCCGATCAGCCGGTCCACCCGCCGTTGAACTGACTCATAGTCAACTTACTTAGGAGTCAGAAGCTATTGACGCTGTCCGGAACGAGCCGGACTGTGGTGTACATGCCAAACATCCGGGTGCGTCTGCTGACTGTCCTGCTCGTCCTCTGCGGCGCCCGCGTACAGCGCCGCCGCCCCGGTCGCCGCGGCCCCGGAGCCGGGCGGCACGGGCAGCCGCCGGCTGCTGACCGACACGGACTCCGGTGTGCCGCACTACGCGCTGGTCACCAACGGCGCGACGGCACCGTCCGCCGACCTGCTGAGCGCGGCGAGGGCCGAACTGGCCGCCTGGGCGGCGGCGCGCTTCTGACGGCAGGGGTGTGGCCTCCGGGGTGAGTGGGGGCGCCCCGGAGACCACGGCTCGGTGTGGCGTCAACCCCCGCTGGGGCCGGTCCAGTCGGCCTGGACGTGACCCAGCCGGACGCGCTGCGGGTGGTCGCCGACCGGGACCGACGCCACCTTCTTGCCGGTGGCGAAGTCGATCGCCGTGACCTGGTCGGCGCCGCTCTCGGAGACGATGCAGTCCTTGCCGTCCCCGCTGACGGTCGCCCAGTACGGCTTGGACGTCGGGACGAGCGGGCCCTCCTGGAGCGAGGCCCGGTCGACCACGGTCGCGTAGTCGTCCATGGTGCCCGCGACGCACAGCTTGGTGCCCTCGGGGTTCATCGAGATGCCGTGGTGACGCGAGTCGTTGACCCAGGTGGTGCGGTCCTCGCTGGTCGCCGGGTTCTTCGGCAGCGTCTTCATCCGGGTGATCTTGTCGGTGGCGACGTCGTACTCCAGGAAGCCGTTGAAGAACGACACCTGGAAGTACAGCTTGGACTCGTCGGCGGAGAACACGGCCGGGCGGACCGCGTCGGAGAAGTCCTTCAGGCCGAAGGCGTCCAGCCGCTGCCGCATGTCGATGACCTTGACCTGCTTGTACGTCGTCGCGTCCACGACGGTGATGTGCCGGTCGCCCTTGGTCCAGTCCCAGCCCGGGCTGTCCAGGTCGGTGTTGACGTCACCGATGGACATGTTCCAGATGTACTTGCCGTCCTTGGTGAAGATGTTCTCGTGCGGCTTGTCACCGGTCGCGAACGAGCCGAGCTGCTTGCCGGTGTCGATGTCGAGGACGTGCACGGTGTTCGCGGTCGAGGCGGAGACCGCGACCCGGGTGCCGTCCGGGGAGACCGCCATGTGGTCGGCGCGGTAACCGGCCACGGGGAAACGCCAGTTGACCTTCCCGGTGGCGAGGTCGAGGGAGACGACGTCCGCGAAACTCGGCCGGGACACCACCACCGACCTGCCGTCGGGTGTGGAGTACATGTCGTCGGCGAACTGGTCGTGGCCCTCGCCGACGCTGTTGCGGATCGCCTGGAAGTAGATCCACTTGATCGGGTCCGCGTTGATCTCGGCCATCCGCGCGGCCTTGTCCGGGATGACGTTGATCCGGCCGATCTTCGCGAAGTCGCCGGAGGAGCGGATGACATCGGCGGTGCCGTCCCAGTTGTTGCCGACGAACAGCACCTCCCGCAGCCCGGCCGGGGCGGCGGAGCTTGCGGAGGCGGCGGTCGCCGGGGCGGCGGCGGTCAGGGCGAGGGCGGCGGCCACGGAGCACAGGTGCCTGGTTCTGGAGGCGGCCATGACGGCTCTCTTTCCTCGGGGGAATCTGAACACGGGTGCTTTCACAGTGAACTTACTGAAAAGTAAGGAAGGGCCGGCCTTCTCGACAAGATGTGTGCACGACAAGATTGGGGCGAGTGGCGGGACGACGGAGGGGGACGCGTGGAAGGCAGGCTCAGAGCACCGACGGGACGCTACGGCGGACGGTCCGCCGAGGAACGGCAGGCCGAGCGCCGCCGCCGCTTCCTGGACGCGGCACTGGGGCTGTTCGGCGACACCCCCGGCTACCGGGGCACCACGGTCGCCGCGCTCAGCCAGGCCGCCGGCCTGTCCACCCGCCAGTTCTACGAGGAGTTCCGCACCCTGGAGGACGTCCTCGCCGCCCTGCACCTCCAGGTCAACGCCTGGGCCGAGCAGGCCGTCCTGGACGCCCTCGCCGACGCGGAGGGGCTGCCGCTGGCCGAGCGCGCCACCGTGCTCTTCCGGGCCTACGCCCACGGCGTGACCCGCGACCCGCGCCGCATCCGCATCGCCTTCGTGGAGATCATCGGGGTGAGCCCCCGGCTGGAGGAGCAGCGCCTCGCCCGCCGCGCCCGCTGGATCGACCTCATCCGCGCCGAGGCGGACGCGGCCGTCGCCCGGGGGGAGGCGGCACCGCGCGACTACCGCCTCGCGGCCACGGCCTTCATCGGCAGCGTCAACGGCCTGCTGCACGACTGGAGCGCCGGCTGGGTGGACGCCACGCTGGACGAGGTGGTGGACGAGCTGGTCCGGCTGCTGCTGGGCATGCTCCGCCCGGAGGGCTGGCGCCCCCGGAGGCCCTGACACCCAGGCGCGCGGAGCCGGGCCGCGCACGCGGGCGGGCGACCCGGTCCCGCTCGGCGCGCGGGATCGGGCCGGAACTGCTCTGCTGGGTCTGAGGGGGCCGTCGTACCCGTTCCCCGGGAGAGCCATGAGTACCTATCGAGCCGCGCAGGTCACCGCTCCGAACGGCACCTTCGAGCTGGTCGAACGCGAGGTCCGGCAGCCGGGCCCCGGCCAGGTGAGGATCGCCGTGGAGGCGTGCGGGATCTGTCACAGCGACGCTCTCTTCGTGAGCGGCGGACTACCCGGCGTGTCGTTCCCGGAGGTGCCCGGACACGAGATCGCCGGACGCCTGGAGGAACTGGGCGAGGGAGTGCGCGAGCGGGGCTGGCAGGAGGGCAACCGGGTGGCCGTCGGCTGGTTCGGCGGCAGCTGCGGCCACTGCAGGCCGTGCCGGGAGGGCGACTTCATCGTGTGCCGGAACCTGGAGGTCCCCGGATGGGCCTACGACGGCGGCTTCGGCGAGAAGGTGATCGCCCCCGTCGACGCCCTGGCCCGGATTCCCGAAGCGCTGTCCCCGGGCGACGCCGGGCCGATGGCCTGCGCGGGCGTCACCACGTACAACGGGCTGCGGCGCAGTTCCGCCCGCCCCGGTGACCTCGTCGCCGTGCTCGGCATCGGCGGCCTCGGCCACCTCGGCGTGCAGTACGCGGTGGCCATGGGATTCGAGACCGTGGCGATCGCCCGGGGCGCCGGGAAGGCCGACTTCGCCAAGCGGCTGGGCGCCCACCACTACGTCGACAGCACCTCCGGCACCCCGGTCGCCGAGGCGCTGCAGTCCCTCGGCGGTGCCAAGGTGGTCCTGGCCACCGCGGGGAACTCCGAGGCCATCACCGCCACCGTGGACGGCCTCACCCACCGCGGCGAACTGGTGGTCATCGGCGCGGACACCGCGCCCCTCGGCATCAGCCCGGCCCAGCTGCTCATGGCCGGCCGCGTCGTGCGCGGGCACCCCTCCGGCACCGCGCAGGACGTGGAGGACACCATGGCTTTCAGCGCCCTGCACGGCATCCGCCCCCTCACCGAGGAGGTGCCGCTGGACGACGCGGACGAGGCGTACCGGAAGATGCTCTCCGGAGGGGCCCGCTTCCGGATGGTGCTCACCGGCTGACCGGCCGGCACGGCGTCATCCGGCCATCCGGCCATCAGGTCAGCCGGGCAGTCGCTCCAGTGCGGCGAGCACGGGCCCGGCGCCGTCCTCGTCCCGGATCCGCGCGCCCAGCGCGGCGGCGCGCCGCCGGTACGCCGGGTCCCGGGTGGCCCGTACCAGCGCCGCGGACAGCGCGTCCACGGTCAGGCGGCGCAGCGGTACGACGGCCGGTGCGACGCCCAGGCCGACCAGCCGGGCGGACCAGAAACCCGCGTCGAACTGGACCGGGACCGGCACCGCCGGCACCCCGGCGCGCAGCCCCGCCGCCGTGGTGCCCGCGCCCGCGTGATGGACCACGGCGGCCATGCGCGGGAAGAGCTGCGCGTGCGGTACCTCCCCCACGGTCAGCATGTCGTCGCCGTCGGCCGCGAGCCCGCCCCAGCCGCGCTGGATCACCCCGCGCAGCCCGGTCCGCCGCAGCGCCGCCACCACCTGCGCGCTGAGCCGTCCGGCGTCCGGCACGGTGGCGCTGCCCAGCCCGACGAACACCGGCGGCGGCCCGGCGTCGATGAACTCCCGTACCGCCTCCGGAAGTCGCTCCCGGCTGTCGTACGGCCACCAGTAGCCGCCCACCTCCAGACCCGCCCGCCAGTCGCCGGGCCGGGGCACCACCAGCGGGCTGAAGCCGTGGTGCACCGGCCAGAGCCGCCTCTCCCGCGCCCGCCGCGCGGCACCGGTCCCCAGCGGGGGCAGGCCGAGCCGCGTCCGCAGGGCCGGTACGGCGCCGGCGAACACATGCTCCACGGCCAGGCCCACCCCGTGCCCGGCGAGCAGATTGACCGGCCCGCCCCAGGAGCCGCCGCCGAGCACCGCCGGGGCGAACTCCCGGGTGGCTGCGAGGGGTTGCAGATAGACACCGAGGCTCGGCAGCCGCAGTCCCTCCGCGATCGTGTGCCCGAGCGGGGCCAGGGAGGAGGACAGCAGCAGGACGTCGCTGTCCCGTGCCGCGCGGAGCAGATCCTCGGTGAGCCGCCCGACCAGGCGCCGCGCCAGGTCCACCACCCGCAGCAGCTTGCCCGGGCCGCTGGCGCTGCGGTGCAGCCCCCGGCCGCGCGGGGACTCCAGCTCCGCCCGTGGATCCACCGGCAGCGCGTGGAACCGCACCCCGGAGCCGGCCACCAGCGGGGCGAAGCGGCCGTGCGTGACCAGGGTGACCTCGTGCCCGGCCAGCGTGAGCCGGTGTCCGAGCCCGGTGTAGGGGGCGGCATCGCCGCGGGATCCCGCCGTCATGATGGCAACGCGCACGACGGCCAGTATGGCCGGTCCACACGGCCCACGGGCTCAACGGCCCGTGCTGCGCGGCACAAAGGGTCCCGCAGCTGACAGCGGCCCTACGCGGCGGACACCAGCAGCAGGGCCGTCGCCGCGAGCACCGCGCAGCCCAGCACACAGCAGGCCAGCAGCCGGCGGCGCAGCGCGCGGTAGCGCGACTCGTACGCTTGCCGCAGCTCCTGTGCCCGCTCGGCCGTGCGGTGCCAGGAGAGCCGGGCCAGCGCGAGGTACTCGGCCTCGAACTGCCGCTCCACGTCCTCGCGTTGACTGTCGGTGAGCCACCCCATCCGGGAACTGAGGCGCACCGCGGCGGTACGGCCCTCCTCCCGCGCGGCGGCCATCAGCAGGTGGCCCTCGATCTGCCGGACGAGGTCACGCTCGTCGTGGGCCGTCACCGCGCGGTCAACTCCCGCTCCGCGACGGGGACACCGGGGTGGTGCAGGTCGAACGCCGGGGACTCGCTGCGGATCGGGGGGAGAGCGAGGAAGTTGTGCCGGGGCGGCGGGCAGGACGTCGCCCACTCCAGCGAGCGGCCGTAGCCCCAGGGGTCGTCGACGCCGACCGGCGTGCCGTACCTGGCGGTCTTCCAGACGTTGTAGAGGAACGGCAGCAGGGAGGAGCCGAGCAGGAACGAGAAGACCGAGGAGACCGTGTTGAGCGTGGTGAGCCCCTCGGCCGCGAGGTAGTCCGGAATCCGGCGCTGCATGCCCTGGGCGCCCAGCCAGTGCTGGACCAGGAAGGTGCCGTGGAAGCCGGTGAACAGCGTCCAGAAGGTGATCTTGCCGAGACGCTCGTCGAGCATCTTGCCGGTGAACTTGGGCCACCAGAAGTGGAAGCCGGAGAACATGGCGAAGACGACCGTGCCGAAGACCACGTAGTGGAAGTGGGCCACCACGAAGTACGAGTCGGAGACGTGGAAGTCGATCGGCGGGGAGGCGAGCATGACGCCGGTGAGCCCGCCGAAGACGAAGGTGATGAGGAATCCCATCACCCACAGCATCGGCGTCTCGAACGACAGGCTTCCCTTCCACATCGTGCCGATCCAGTTGAAGAACTTCACACCGGTCGGCACCGCGATCAGGAACGTCATGAACGAGAAGAACGGCAGCAGCACACCGCCGGTGACGTACATGTGGTGCGCCCACACGGTCACGGACAGACCGGCGATCGCGATGGTCGCGGCGATCAGGCCCATGTAGCCGAACATCGGCTTGCGGGAGAACACCGGGATGACTTCGCTGATGATGCCGAAGAACGGCAGCGCGATGATGTACACCTCGGGATGGCCGAAGAACCAGAAGAGGTGTTGCCAGAGCAGGGCTCCGCCGTTGGCGGCGTCGAAGACGTGGGCGCCGAACTTGCGGTCCGCCTCCAGGGCGAACAGCGCGGCCGCGAGGACCGGGAAGGCCAGCAGGACCAGGACACCGGTCAGCAGCACGTTCCACACGAAGATCGGCATGCGGAACATGGTCATGCCCGGGGCGCGCATGCAGATGATCGTGGTGATGAAGTTGACCGAGCCGAGGATGGTGCCGAAGCCGGAGAAGGCCAGACCCATGATCCACATGTCGGCGCCGATGCCCGGCGAGCGGACCGCGTCCGACAGCGGGGAGTAGGCGAACCAGCCGAAGTCGGCCGCGCCCTGCGGGGTGAGGAAGCCGCCGACCGCGATGAGCGAGCCGAACAGGTACAGCCAGTAGGCGAACATGTTCAGCCGCGGGAACGCCACGTCGGGCGCGCCGATCTGGAGCGGCATGATCCAGTTCGCGAAGCCGGCGAACAGCGGGGTGGCGAACATCAGCAGCATCACGGTGCCGTGCATCGTGAACGCCTGGTTGAACTGCTCGTTCGACATGATCTGCAGGCCCGGCCGGGCCAGCTCGGCGCGCATGAGCAGCGCCATCACGCCACCGATCAGGAAGAACGCGAACGACGTCGCCAGATAGAGCGTGCCGATCGTCTTGTGATCGGTGCTGGTGAGCCACTGCACGGCTCTGGTGTCTCGGATCCTCTTCACGCCCCGCCTGTGTCCGTGCCCGGCCCGCGGGTCACACTCGGGGGACGCGAGGAGCATCACGGGAGGAGGGTGTGACGATCCGGGGGGTGCCGGACACGAACCGAGCATGAGCAACGACGAGATCTTCGCCGCTGCCTATCGCGAGCACTACTGGGCGGTCAGCCGTTATGTCGCCAGACGGCTGCAGGGGCGGACCGACGAGGTGGAGGAAGTGGTGGCGGAGGTGTTCACGGTCGCCTGGCGGCGCCGGGCCGACCTGCCGGCCGCGCCGCTGCCCTGGCTGTACGGGGTGGCCCGGAACTGCCTGGCCAACGCGGTACGCGGCTACGGGCGCCGGCGCCGGCTGGTGGACCGGCTGGGCAACGACGAGGCCGCGCACGGCCGGCACATCGCGGCGGGCCCCGACGCTGAGGCGCCGGGCGCCTGGGTGCACGAGGCGCTGGACCGGCTGTCCCCGGCCGACCAGGAGGTGCTGCGCCTCGCCGCCTGGGAGGAGCTCGGCGCCGAGGAGATCGCGGTCGCCCTCGGCTGCGGCCGCCGCGCGGCAGCGATGCGCCTCCACCGCGCCCGCCGCCGCCTGCGCACGGAGATAGCCCGCCTGTGCCCTGCGGGGCCGCCACCCGACGTGCCGCCCGAGTCGCACTCCGGTGGGCCCTCACCGGCTGCGCCGCCCGGGTCGCGCCCCGGCGGACCGTCGCCCGAAGCGCCGTCCGGGTCGCGCCTGAGCCTTCGCGGGCTGTCGCCCGAAGTGCCCCGCGAGTGGCCTCTTGGGGGAGCGTCGCCGGTGGTGCCGCCGGAGTCGCGCCCGAGCCCCCGCGGGTCGTCGCCCGAAGTGCCGCCCCAGTCGCGTTCCGGTGGGCCGTCGCCGGCGGTGTCAGGGGGGTCGCGCCCCGGCGGACCGTCGCCCGAAGCGCCGTCCGGGTCGCGCCCGAGCCCCCGCGGGTCGTCGCCCGGAGTGCCCTCCGAGGTGTTCCCCGGGGGGCCGTCGGCCGACGGCGGGGGCCGTTCCGGCCGGCGGTCGTCCCGCCCCGTGCCCACCGCCGACGCTCGCCTGCGCAAGGACCCCCGACATGCCTGACGAACTCGAACTCCTCCGGCGGGCCAACCCCGTACGGGACGACGGGCCGTACTTCGGTGACGGGCCCCTGGACCAGTGTGCCGAGCGGCGGCTGGAGCGGCTGCTGCGTCAACCCGGTCCGACGCGCCGCGTCCCCCGCGCCCGGCTGCTGTGGGGCCTCGCCGCCACCGGCGTCGTACTGGCGACCGCGTTCGCCGCGCTGGTCGGCGGGCCGGACCCGCAGCCCGCCCTCGCCGCGCCCCGGCCGCTGACCGTCCGCGCCGACTCCACGCCCGTCCCGCTGACGCGGCTGGCGGAACGGGCCGCGACCGCCGCCGCCGACGGCTCACCGCGCCTGCGCAAGGGCACGCACGTGCAGTCGTGGAGCCTGAGCATGACCGACGGGAAGCCGCCCGTCACCCTGCCCGAGGAGCGGGTCGTGCGCTGGCGCGCGGACGACAGCCACACCGAACTGGTCGTGGCGACCGACCCGCGCCGGCCGGGCCGCCCGGTCGTCACCGACGAGGGCGGAGACCCCCGCCTGGTGGCCGACGGCCACGTCCTCAGCCGGGTCACCTACCCGCCGAGCTGGAGCGACGCCCCGCCCGCGGCCCCGCCGCCGCACACCCCGGGCGCGCTGCGCGCCTACCTGGCCGAGAGCGTCCGCACCGATTCCCCGGGCACCCCGCAGCTCCTCGACGGCGTCGAAGAGCTGCTGGACCACTGGACGCTGGGCGCCCGCGAGTCGGCGGCACTGGTCAGGGTCCTCGCGGACGCCAAGGGGCTGCGGCCCGCGGGACAGGTGACCGATCGCCTCGGCCGCCCGGGGCAGGCGTACGTGTACGAGGGCCGGGGAGGCCGGCGGATGCTGATCCTCGACCCGCGCACCGGCACCGTCCTCGGCCTGGAGACCACCTTCACCCGGGACGCCCCCGAGTACGGCGTCAAGGCGGGGGACGTCATGGACTACAGCGCCTGGATGCGCTGACCCGTGAGGCGGGGGTGCCGCCCGGCAGCCGGCACCCCCGCCCGTCACACCCCCAGCTGCCGGGCGGCGGCCGTGACCGTCTGCTCCAGGAGCGTGGCGATCGTCATCGGGCCGACGCCTCCCGGTACCGGGGTGATGAGCGAGGCCCGCTCCACCGCCGAGTCGAAGTCGACGTCGCCGACGTTCCCCGGGTTGTAGCCCGCGTCGACGACTACCGCGCCCGGCTTGATGTCCTGCCCGCGGATCAGCCGCGGCCGGCCGACCGCGGCCACCACGATGTCGGCCTCGCGGACCACCGCGGACAGTTCCCGGGTGCGGGAGTGGCAGTAGGTCACGGTCGCGTCCCGGGCGAGCAGCAGCATGCCCGCCGGCTTGCCGAGGATGGCGCTGCGGCCGACCACCACGGCCCGCTTCCCGGCCGGGTCGACGCCGTACTCGTCCAGCAGCCGCAGGATGCCGCCCGGCGTGCAGGAAACGAAGCCCGGCAGCCCGAAGCTCATCGTGGCGAACGACGCGAAGGTGACACCGTCCACGTCCTTCTCCGGCGCGACGGCCTCGAACGCGGCCCGCTCGTCGACGTGGTCGCCCACCGGGTGCTGGAGCAGGATGCCGTGCACCCCCGGGTCGGCGGACAACTCCCGCAAGGTGGCCACGAGTTCCTCGGTCGTGGTGCTCGCGGGCAGGGCCACGTGCCGCGAGGCGATGCCGGCCTTGCGGCTGCGGTTCTGCTTCATCCGGACGTACGTCACGGACGCCGGGTCCTCGCCGACCAGCACGGTCGCCAGACACGGCGCGGTGCCGGTGCGCTCGGTGAGTTCGGCGGCCTTCCGCGCGGTGTCCTCGACGATGCGGCGGGCGAGCGCGGTGCCGTCCATCAGACGGGCCTGGGTCATGCTGCACACTCCTGAGCTGGATCGACTCTCCTCGCCCAGGCGCGCGGCAACCACCACGGACCGCTCCCCGGTGGTGCTCCACCTCAGCGCCAGTCACGGCCCGCGTACAGCGTAACCGAGGGTGCCGTACGGTCTCCGGACCCCGCTCGGCCTCCTTCCGCTCCCGTCGTACCCGGCGGGGGCCTACTCGTCCCAGGCCTGGATGATCACCTGATCGGCGATCTTCCCGTCCCGCAGGGTGACCATCGACTCGGCGAGGACCCGGGTGCCGTCCCCGTACTCGCAGGACTCGCTGTAGGCCGCGTGGTCCCCCTGGACCACGCACTGGTCCAGCCTGTGCGTCATGTCGCGGCTGTAGATGTCGTCCAGCAGTTCGGCGATCTGGCTCCGGCCGTGCAGGACGGTGGGATGACTGGGCTGGTTGTTGCGGTCGACGATGCGGATCTCCGCGTCGTCCGCGTAGAGCGACAGAAGGTTGTTGCCGGTGTTGCCCTCGATGGCCCGGCGCAGTGTGTCGGTGTCGAAGGCGGACCCCGCCGCGGTACCCATGGTGACCTCCTTCAGGTGCCCGTGTGGTCCAGGCGCCCGTGCGGTCCGGCCAGGAGCGGGCCGCACGGGCCCACCTCCGAGACTCCTCCGCCCCGCCCGCCCCGGCAAGCCCGGCCGCCGCGCTCCACCTCCCGGGTGAGCGCGGCCCGCCGCCCGTGTCCGCCCGGGGCCCGGCGCCGTTGCTGAAGGCATGATCTCAACACGACGTATCGCCGCCGCCGTCGGTCTGGCCGCCGGGATCGCCGGTCTCGCCGTACCCCAGGCGAACGCGGCCGGCACCGGCGCACCGCTCGTCGGGAAGCTCGGCGCGCTGAGCACGCTGGACTCGCTCGCCGTCAGTGACATCCCGGCGGAGCAGCGGGGCCGGGTGCCGCGGGTCACCGAACAGGTGCAGGAGCTCAGGCACCTCCAGGAGCTGAACCAGCTCAACCAGGTGGAGCAGGTCCTCGCGCCCGCCGCGCCGCTGCTCGGCCTGGTCGGCGCCATCCACTGATCCCGTCCGCTCGGCGCGAGGGCCGTCCCGTGGGGGCGGCCCTCGCCGCCGCCCGCGCCCGCCGGGCGATCCCACCCCGGGCGTGTCCGGAAAGATCCACGAACCCCCTCGTGGTCCGCCCCGCTACCGGTCGGTCGCGCGTAGTGTCGGCGGCGAAGGCAAACGAAGGAAGGGACCAGACCATGGCGCAGGAAGTCCGCGGCGTGATCGCACCGGGCAAGGACGAGCCCGTACGGGTCGAGACGATCGTGGTGCCGGACCCGGGGCCCGGCGAGGCCGTCGTACGCGTCCAGGCCTGCGGGGTCTGCCATACCGATCTGCACTACAAGCAGGGTGGCATCTCGGACGACTTCCCCTTCCTGCTCGGCCACGAGGCCGCCGGTGTCGTGGAGTCGGTCGGCGAGGGCGTCACCGACGTCGCCCCCGGCGACTTCGTCGTCCTCAACTGGCGCGCGGTGTGCGGGCAGTGCCGGGCCTGTCTGCGCGGCCGTCCCTGGTACTGCTTCAACACCCACAACGCGCGGCAGAAGATGACCCTCGCCGCCACCGGCCAGGAGCTCTCCCCGGCTCTCGGGATCGGTGCCTTCGCCGAGAAGACGCTCGTCGCGGCCGGCCAGTGCACCAAGGTCGACCCGGCCGTCTCCCCGGCGGTCGCGGGCCTCCTCGGCTGCGGGGTGATGGCCGGTATCGGCGCCGCGATCAACACCGGGAACGTCGGCCGGGGAGACTCGGTCGCCGTCATCGGCTGCGGAGGCGTCGGCGGCGCGGCCGTCGCGGGGTCGAACCTGGCCGGAGCGGCGAAGATCATCGCCGTCGACATCGACGACCGCAAGCTGGAGAAGGCCCGCACGCTGGGCGCCACCCACACCGTCAACTCCAAGGAGAGCGACCCGGTCGAGGCGATCCGCGAGCTGACCGGCGGCTTCGGCGCCGACGTCGTCATCGAGGCCGTCGGCCGCCCGGAGACCTACCGGCAGGCCTTCTACGCCCGCGACCTCGCCGGCACCGTCGTCCTCGTCGGCGTCCCCACGCCCGACATGAAGCTCGAACTGCCCCTGCTGGACGTCTTCGGCCGCGGCGGCGCCCTTAAGTCCTCCTGGTACGGCGACTGCCTGCCCAGCCGCGACTTCCCCATGCTGATCGACCTGCACCTCCAAGGCCGCCTGCCGCTCGACGCGTTCGTCACCGAGACGATCGAACTGGACCAGGTGGAGCAGGCGTTCGAGCGGATGCACCACGGTGACGTGCTGCGTTCGGTGGTGGTGCTGTGATGGCCGCGCGCATCGAACGCCTCGTCACCGCGGGTCAGTTCACCCTCGACGGCGGCACCTGGGACGTGGAGAACAACGTGTGGATCGTCGGCGACGAGCGGGAGGTGATCGTCATCGACGCCGCCCACGACGCCGAGGCCATCGCCCGCGCCGTCGGGGACCGGCGCCTGACCGCCATCGTGTGCACGCACGCCCACAACGACCACGTCAACGCGGCACCGGAACTCGCCGACCGCACCGGCGCGACGATCTGGCTGCACCCCGACGACCTGGCGCTGTGGAAGCAGACCCACCCCCACCGCGACCCCGACCGGCATCTCCTCGACGGCCAGGTCATCGAGGCCGCCGGAGCCGACCTCACCGTTCTGCACACCCCCGGGCACGCCCCCGGCGCCGTCTGCCTGTACGACCCCGGCCTCGGCACCGTGTTCACGGGCGACACCCTCTTCAAGGGCGGCCCCGGAGCCACCGGACGCTCCTACTCCCACTTCCCGACCATCATCGACTCCCTCCGCGACCGCCTGTTCACCCTCCCGCCGGAGACGAAGGTCCTCACCGGGCACGGGGACGGCACCACCATCGGCGACGAGGCACCCCACCTGGAGGAGTGGATCGCCCGCGGCCACTGAGTCCGGCGGCGGCACACCGCGGGGGTCCGTGCAAAAGGCGACAGAAGATGTCCGGCTTCCCGGCGACAGTGGACCGCGGCAACAGCCGCACGACAGTCGCATCACACGGGAGGCCGGACATGTCAGGACCGCTGGAGGGCAAGGTGGCGCTGGTCGCCGGGGCGACCCGGGGCGCCGGACGGGGCATCGCCGTCGAACTCGGCGCGGCCGGCGCCACCGTCTACGCCACCGGGCGCAGCACCCGCGCCCACCGCTCGGAGTACGACCGCCCCGAGACCGTCGAGGACACCGCCGACCTCGTCACCGCGGCCGGCGGGAAGGGCGTCGCCGTGGCCGCCGACCACCTCGACAAGTCCGCCGTACGGGACCTCGTGGACCGCATCGCGGACGAGCAGGGCCGCCTCGACATCCTCGTCAACGACATCTGGGGCGGCGAGAACCTCTTCGAGTGGGACACCCCCGTGTGGGAGCACGACCTCGACAACGGGCTGCGGCTGCTCCGCCTCGCGGTCGAGACGCACGCCGTCACCAGCCACTACGCCCTGCCGCTGCTGCTGCGCCGGCCCGGCGGCCTGGTCGTGGAGGTCACCGACGGCACCGCCGACTACAACCGCGACACCTACCGGGTGAACTTCTTCTACGACCTCGCCAAGACCTCCGTCCTGCGCATGGCCTTCGCCCTCGGTCACGAACTCGGCCCGCGCGGCGCCACCGCCGTCGCCCTCACCCCGGGCTGGATGCGCTCGGAACTCATGCTCGACGCGTACGGCGTCCGCGAGGAGAACTGGCGGGACGCCCTGGCGCGCGAACCCCACTTCGCCATCTCCGAGACCCCCCGCTTCACCGGCCGGGCCGTCGCCGCCCTCGCCGCCGATCCCGACGTGGCCCGGTTCAACGGCCAATCCCTCTCCAGCGGCGGCCTCGCCCGGGTGTACGGCTTCACCGACCTCGACGGCAGCCGGCCCGACGCCTGGCGGTACCTGGTCGAGGTGCAGGACGCCGGCAAGCCGGCGGACGTCACCGGATACCGGTGACACCGCGCGTGAACCGCTGAAAGGGCGCCGAAGGAGCCGTACCGTCGGCGCATGACTGATCCAACCCGCTTTGCAGGACACGGAGTTCTCGTCACGGGCGGCGCCCGCGGCATCGGTGCGGCCGTCGCCCGGCGGCTCGCCGAGGAGGGCGGCCGGGTGCTGGTCGCCGACCGGGACCTGCCCGAGGCCGAACGGACCGCCTCCGCCCTGCGCCGCGAGGGCCTCGCGGCCGAGGCGTTCGCCTGTGACGTGGCCGACCGCGCCGCCGTCGAGGGGGCCGTCGCCCACGCCGTCACCGCGTTCGGCTCGCTCGACGTGCTGGTCAACAGCGCCGCCCACTGCACGACCGACACCCGGCTCTTCGAGGACGACCCCGACGAGGCCTGGGCGCGCGACCTCGACATCACCCTCACCGGCGCCTACCGCTGCTGCCGTGCCGCCCTGCCGCACCTCGCCGCCTCGGGACGCGGGGCGATCGTCAGCATCGGCTCCGTCAACGGCCTCCAGGACTTCGGCAACCACGCCTACAGCGCCGCCAAGGCCGGCCTCGGATCGCTCACCCGCACCCTCGCCGGGCACGCCGCGCCCCGGGGGGTGCGGGTCAACCTCGTGGTGCCGGGCACGGTCCGCACCTCGGCCTGGGAAGGGCGCGACGACGAACTCGACGCCGTCCGCCCCCTGTACCCGCTCGGCCGCGTCGGCGAGCCGGAGGACGTCGCCGCCGCCGTCGCCTTCCTCGCCTCGCGCGACGCCGCCTGGATCACCGGGACCTCCCTCGTGGTCGACGGCGGCCTCACCGCCGTCAACACCGGCTTCCGCGCGGCCGTCCGGGACACCTCGTGACCCTCAGCGCGAGGCCGCCGCCAGCACCGCGAGCACCCGCTCCGTGTCGGCCTGTGTGGTCCGCCAGTTGCTGAACGCGGCGCGCAGCCCGGGCACCCCGCCGTACACCGTCGGCGTGACATACGCCTCCCCGGAGGCGGCGACCGCCCGGGCCAGCGCCGCCACCCGCTCCGGCGACGGGTCCGTGGCGAGGGTGAAGCAGACGACGTTGAGCCGGACCGGAGCCAGCAGGGTGAGGCCCGGCAGGGCGTCGACGCCCGCGCCGAGCCGGCGGGCCAGCGCCACGTTCCGCTCCACGACCTCCCGGTGTCCGTCCCGACCGTACGCCACCAGCGAGAACCAGGCCGGCAGGGCCCGCAGCCGGCGCGAGTTCTCGGGGGTCAGATGCAGGAAGTCCGGCTCGCCGTCGGGCAGGCCCAGATACGGCGAGGCGTTGTGGAACACCGCCACCTGCAGATCGCGGCGCCGGGTGAACTGCACGGCAGCGTCGTAGGGGACGTTCAGCCACTTGTGCAGGTCGACGCAGACCGAGTCGGCCGCGTCGAGCCCGTCGACCAGCGCCGCGTGCTCCGGGGAGAGCGCGGCGAAGGCGCCGAAGGCCGCGTCCACGTGCAGCCAGAAGTCGTACCGCTCCTTCAGCGCGGCGATGGCCCGCAGATCGTCGAAGTCGACGGTGTTCACGGTGCCCGCGTTCGCGACGACCAGCACCGGCCTGCCGCCCGCCCCGGCCAGCGCCGCCTCAAGCGCTGTCACATCGACGGCCTCGCGGTTGCCGGGCAGCAGGGGCACCGGCCGCAGCCGGTCCCGGCCCAGACCCAGCACCGACATCGCCTTCGCGATGCTGGAGTGCGGGCTGCCGGAGAGCACGTCGAGCGGTCCGAGCGCGGCGGCGCCCGCCCGGGAGACGTCCACGCCCAGCCGCTCGCCGGCCCACTCCCGGCCGATCGCGAGGCCCACCGTGTTCGACGCGGTCGCGCCCGTCACGAACGCCCCGCTGTGCGCCTCGCCCAGCCCGAACAGCTCGCGCAGCCACCCCACCGTCTCCCGTTCCAGCTCCTGCGCCCAGGAGCCGCCCGCCCCGGACAGGTTCTGGTCGAACGCGGAGGTCAGCCAGTCACCGGCGACGGCGGCCGGCGTGGCGCCGCCGGTGACGAAGCCGAGGTAGCGCGGACCGGCGGAGCCGGAGAAACCGGGCGCCCACCGCTCGGCGAACCGGGCGAGGGCGCCGTCACCGCCCGCGCCCGCGGCCGGGAGCGGGTCCCGCCCGGTTACCGGCCCGGGGGCGGCGACCGGTCGCTCGGCGAGCCCCGCCAGCTCCCGGACGGCGAGGTCGTGGGCGGCCTGGAGGAGTTCGGGGAGCCGGGCGAGATCGCCCGCGAGAGCAGGGTGCATGCGGCGCAGCGTAGACGCTCGCCGCCCGCCGTCCGAGGGGTCGTACGGGCGGAAGTTCACCGTTTCGTCACAGCCTGACCGGAACCACAACCATCTCCGGCCCGGCCGGGTCTAGTAGTCCGACACCGCGGGAATCGCGCTGGAGAGCACCGGGGAGGCCCGGGCGAACGAGCGGACACAAGGGGAAGGGGAAGAGGCCGCCATGGGGGTCATAGGCAGAAGAGGCGCGGTCGCGCTGGGCGTCACGGGACTGGTGGCGCCGCTGGCGCTCGCCCTCACCGCGGCGCCGGCCCAGGCCGCGAGCTGCACCACGCGGACGGGGCCGTACCAGAAGCAGGTCGAGAAGTTCCTGGGCCGGCCGGTCGACGGCAAGCAGTCCGCCACCGACTGCAAGGCCATCCAGGCCTTCCAGAACAAGCACGGCATCACGCCGAACATCGGCTACGCGGGTCCCGTCACCTGGGGGGTGATGGACCTGATGAACAAGCAGAAGGCCGTCGGGAACAAGCCGAACAAGGACGGCAAGTGCCCGGTGAACAAGGGCCGCATCGCCTGCGTGAACCTCACGCTCCAGCTCAGCTGGATCCAGGACGGCAACCGGCTCGTCTACGGACCGGTGCCGGTGCGCACCGGACGTGACGGCTACGAGACCCGCACCGGCCTGAAGAAGATCTACTGGCGGGACATCGACCACGTCTCCACCATCTACAACGTGCCGATGCCTTACAGCCAGTTCTTCGACGGCGGCCAGGCCTTCCACTCGGTGGGCCTGAGCATGTGGAACCCGCCCGGCTCGCACGGCTGCGTCAACATGACCACCAAGGACGCCAAGAAGTACTGGTCGCTGCTGAAGAACGGCGACGACGTCTTCGTCTACGGCCGCAAGCCCGGCACCTGAGCCCGCCGGGACCGCTCACGCCTCCGGCGCGTCCCCGAAGTCGGGGATCTCCAGCCGGACCCCGCCCTGCCGTGCCGATTCGTGCGCGATGACGCCCGGCAGGGTGTAGCGGGCGGCCACCCACGCGTTCACCGGCGGCAGTGTCCGCGTCGTGACGGCGGTGACGAAGTCGTCCACCAGGAAGTGGTGGCTGCCCTCGTGCCCGTTGTGCAGGTGGTCGAACTCCCGTGGCAGCCGTGACCGGTCGTGCACCGGCGCGGAGCCGGAGGTGAAGGCCGCCCGCAGCTCCGGCGCGATGTGTGCCAGGGACGGGTCGTCAGGGGCCAGTGTCGGCTTCGGCTCCAGCAGCTCGCTGATGTCCTGGACGCCCTTCTTGTCCTGCCACAGCGCCACCGTCGCCAGCTGTTCCATGCTGGCCTCCGTGCCGAAGAACCGGAACCGGGACTCGCGGATGTGCGAGGGGTAGCCGACCCGCCGGAACTCGTTCGTGCGGAACGATCCGCCGCCCGCCACCTCGAACAGCGCGGTCGCGTTGGACACGTCGTTGTCGAACCGGCTGACCGAACGGTCGAAGACGCCGTCGCCGCGCTCGTCGCGCACACCGATCGCCGACACGCTCACCGCGTGGGTCCGCCAGGCCCCGAGCACCCCGCCCACCGCGTGCGTCGGGTACAGCAGCGGGGGGTAGCTGGCGGTGGCCTTCCAGTCGTCGCCGCCGCTGTACCGGTAGGCCTCGTAGAACCCGAGGTCCATGTCGTGGACGTAGTCGCCCTCGGCGTGGAACAGCCGGCCGAAGGCGCCCGCCGCGATCTGGTTGCGGGCGTGCACGGTCGCCGGGTGGTACTGGCTGGTCTCGCCCATCATGTACGTCAGTCCGGTGGCCCGGACGGCGTCGATGATCGCGGCGATCTCCTCCACGGTGATCGCCATGGGGACGGCCGAGTAGACGTGCTTGCCCGCGGCCAGTGCCTGGAGGACCAGCGGACCGTGGGTCCAGCGCTGGGTGAAGACCGCGACCGCGTCGACCGCGGGAGATTCCAGCATGGCCTCGTAGGACGGGAACGTGCCGGCGAGCTGCTGCTCGGCGACGAGCCGCTCGGCCCGCTCGGGCAGCAGGTCGGTGACGTAGACGTCACGGACGCCGGGGTGGGCGTGGAAGAGGGCGGCGAACTGCCCGGAGAACTGGCCGGCGCCGACGATACCGAGGGAGAAGGTCATGCGGATTACTTTCGTAGCGGAATAATTCAGCCGTCAAGAGCCGTGCACCACCCGCCCTCTGCGGCGCACCCTCGCGTAAGCTGGCCGTTGTTACTTCTGGACCAGAAGAAAAGAAGAGGGGTTGGCTTCCATGACCAGCTGGTTGCCGCTGAGCCCGGCGGAGCGCTCCGTGGCGATCGAGGTGCTCGTGCACGGCCCGCTGTCCCGCACCGAGCTGGCCCGGCGGCTGCGCCTCTCCCAGGGCAGCCTCACCCGGTTGACCAAGCCGCTCATCGAGTCCGGGCTGCTGGTGGAGGCCCCGGAGGCGGGCGGGACGGGCGGGAGCCGTCAGGGGCGCCCGTCGCAGCCCCTCGACATCGTCGCCGAGTCCCGCTCCTTCCTCGGATTCAAGATCACCGCCGACAGGGTCCACGGCGTGGTCACCACCCTGCGCAGTGAGGTCACCGACCGGCTGGACCGGCCGCTGACCTCGCACGACCCGGACGCCGTCGCCGCTGTGCTGGCGGAGATGACCACCGCACTGTCCGGACGCCACCCCGCCCCGGAGGGCATCGGCATCGGGGTGGGCGGACGGGTGCGGGAGCGCGCGGTGGTCGGCGAGTCGGCCTTCCTCGGCTGGCGGGACGTGCCGCTGGGCGCGCTCGTCCGGGAGCGCACCGGGCTGCCGGTCGTCGTGGAGAACGACGTGGCCGCCCTGGTGGAGGCCGAGACCTGGTTCGGCGCGGGCCGGGGCCTCGACCGCTTCGCCGTCCTGACCATCGGCGCGGGCATCGGCTACGGGCTGGTCCTCGGCGGCAGACGGGTGCCGTACGACGAGGAGGACCGCGGCTTCGGCCGGCACTGGATCATCGACCCGTACGGCCCGCTCACCCCCGAGGGTGCCCGGGGCAGTGCCGTGTCGTTGCTCACCATTCCCAGCATCCGCTACCAGATCCGTGCCGCCACCGGCCGGGACATCGGCTACGAGGAGATCCTCGCCGGTGCCGCCGCGGGGGAGCCCATGGCCTTCCGGGTCGTCGACGAGGCCGCGCGGGCCCTCGGCACCCTCGTCGCGCAGATCGCCAACTTCGCGATGCCGCAGAAGATCCTGCTCGCCGGAGAGGGCGTCGGCCTCATGGATGTGGCGGGGAGCACGGTCCGCGACACCCTCCGCTCCCACCGGCACCCGCTGGCCGCCCCGGTGGACCTGGAGACGAAGGTGTCCGACTTCCACGACTGGGCGCGCGGCGCGGCCGTGCTGGCCATCCAGGTGCTGGTGCTGGGCGGGACCGGGGAGTGAGCCGGGGCGCACCGGGAGGGGAGGGGGCGGTGAACTCCCGGCGCCGGTGGACACATTGACGTGATGAGTAACACGGTCCGAAATGTCCCTATCGCTCGCACTTACTCACAGCGCCTTCACCTCGATCGGCATATGCTTCACAGCATGTCCACCACTGTTGAAGCCGTCTCCGAGCGATCGGCCGCGGAGGTCAACGAGGAGATCCGGGCCCTGTGGCGCCGGTCGGGCGGGACACTGACCACCGAGCAGCGCGCCGAGTACCAGCGCCTCGTGATGGAGTGGGCCGCCGCGGCCCCGCAGTCGCACCGGGCGGCCTGACCGACCCCGCGCACACCGCGCCGAACCACCCGGGGCACCCGTGAACGCACGGGTGCCCTTCTCGTCTTACCACCCGGCCCTTGCCGTCAGCCCCACGTCGCCGAGTAGTACCGCTGGTACGCCTTGCGGTCCTGCTCGGCCCGGATGTACCGGGTCGCCACCAGCGCGATCAGACTGCCCGCGATCACCAGCAGCCCCGGCCCGACGTTCCGGGTGTCCGTCAGCCGCGCCAGCAGAGTGCTGCCCTCGGCCGCGCCCGTGACCGGCGCCGAGGAGCCCGGCGAGGCCGCGCTGGGGGCCGCCGCGCCCTGGTTCGCCGGCGTCGGGGACGCGGGGGAGGGGCTGCCGCCCGGGGCGCCGCCCGCGTTCTGCGCCGACACGACCAGCCGGACCCCGAGCGCCGTCAGCGCCTTGGTCACGGGCTGGAAGAACGTCGTCCCGCCCGCCGTGCAGTCGCCGCTCCCGCCCGAGGTGACGCCGAGGGCGATCCCCTCGGAGAACAACGGGCCGCCGGAGTCGCCCGGTTCCGCGCACACGGTCGTCTCGATGAGCCCGGTGACCGTGCCCTCCGGATAGTTCACGGTCGCGTTCAGCGCCGTCACCTGGCCGTCGTGCAGACCGCTGGTGCTGCCGCTGCGGAACACCCGCTGCCCCACCGTGGCATCGGCGGCCCCCGTGATCCGCACCCCCTTGCCGCCGCCGATCGCGACGACGTCGGCGCCCGCGCCGGCCTTGCCGCCGGCGTACTGCACGAGCGAGAAGTCACTGCCCGGGAAGGAACTGTTCACGGTCCTGCCGAGCTGCTGATCCCCTTGGTTGTCGGCGAACCAGGTGGAGCCGGCGGGCCCGCAGTGCCCGGCGGTGAGGATGAAGTCCGACCGCCCGTCGGTGACGTTGAACCCGGCCGAGCAGCGACCGCCCGTCGACAGGATCGGCTGCGCGCCGTTCAGCCGCGTGGTGAACGTGCCCTTCGTGCGCTCCATGTGCACGAAGCTGCCGATCCCCGTGGCGACCCGGGTCAGCCGCGACCAGTCCCCGGCGGACACCGTGCGGTCCGCCCGCACCACGACCCGGTTGGTCCGGTAGTCCACCGCCCACGCCGTGCCCGGCACCCGCGGCGCGGAACGCAGCGTCGCCGTCGCCGACTTCAACTCGTTCATGCTGTGCGACACGACCTTCGCCTCCGCCCCGGCCCGCCGCACCTCCCGCGCCGCCGCGCCGTCGGTCACCGCCACGACCGTACGCCCGTCGGCGCCGATCCAGTTGCCCGCCGTACGGGCCGTACCGAGCCGCGCCACCAGCGCGGCGCCGGGATCGCCCGCGGCGGCGAGCGGTCTGGCGGAGGCGGGGGGTGTCTCGCTCGCCATGGCCGCCTGGGCGACCATCGCGCCCCCCAGGAGGAGACCGCCGACCGCCGCCAGCCGTGTCACTCGCCGGACGACCCGTCGTCGTGCGTGCCGCATGCATGGCTCCCGAAGCCGAACCCGAACGCGCGCTGCCCGTACCGGCACCGCGCGGCCCCCGGATCGTCGAGGGCCCGCTCCTCCATACGGGGGCCGGGGCCACGGCGTTCACCGGCGCCGGTGAACTCCCGTGCGCGGTCGGTCCTTCCGGGCCACGCGGTCAGTTCTTGCGGGCCACCCCGCCGAACATGGCGACCTCCTCCGGCTCGGGCCCGTCGCTCTCCTCCGGACGCCACCGCGAGCAGGACACCACTCCCGGCTCCAGCAGCTCCAGGCCGTCGAAGAACCGGGCCACGTCGCCGGGCGTGCGCTGCGTCAGCTTCGGCGTGCCGTGCTCGTTCCAGAACTTCACCGCCTCGTCCACGTCCGGCATGGACGGGCTGGTGACGGTGTGCGACAGCACCAGGTGGCTGCCGGCCGGCAGCCGGTCCGTCAACTGCCGCACCAGGCCGTACGGGTCCTCGTCGTCACCGATGAAGATGACGACGCCGAGCAGCATCAGCGCCACCGGCTGGGTGAAGTCCAGCGTCTTCGCCGCGTGTTCGAGGATCGCGTCGATGTTGCGCAGGTCCTCGTCCAGGTAGTCGGTGCGGCCTTCCGGCGTGCTGGTCAGCAGGGCACGCGCGTGCGCGAGGACGAGCGGGTCGTTGTCGACGTACACGATCCGGCACTCCGGAGCGATCCGCTGCGCCACCTCGTGCGTGTTGTCCGCGGTGGGCAGCCCGGTGCCGATGTCCAGGAACTGCCGGATGCCCACCTCGCCGACCAGATGGCGCACCGCGCGACCCAGGAAGAGCCGGTCGGCGCGCGCGTACTCGCCGATGCCCGGGTGCAGTTGCCGGATCTGGTCGCCCGCCGCGCGGTCGACCTCGTAGTTGTCCTTGCCGCCGAGCCAGTAGTTCCAGATCCGGGCGGTGTGCGGCTGGCCGGTGTTGATACGGGCGCGCAGCGACACGGCCACGTCGTTGGTGGCTGCCGGGTTGTCGGTCACGTGGGTCAGCTCCTGGGTGCCTGAGAGAGATGCCTGACGGGAATTGCGCCGTGCAAGACGCAATCTAGACGCCCGAGTTGATCTCCGCCGCCCGGCCCGGGTTTTCCCCGGCGGGAGCCAGCCGGGCCCAGCTGCGCGCGTCGCCCCACACCGACTCCGCCGCCACGTACGGCCGCAGGCACGCGGTCAGCTCCGGGTCACCCGCGCCGGCCAGCTCGTCGGAGGCGATCCGGCGGGCGATCCCGGCCAGGAAGTCGGCGATCTGCACCCGGGCGTCGTCCCGGGAGTCGACCAGCCGAAGCCCGTGGAGCGCGATCCCGTCGCGCCGGGCGGACTGCACGATCCGGGCGATGCGCCCCGGCGTCAGCGCGTTCTGCCGGTCGTGCACGAGCACGACCGGCCGGCCGCCGGCGCTCCAGTGCGCGGCCGTGTGCCGCAGCGCGGGGAACAACGGATTGAGCGGCGGGAAGAGGGGCGGTGCCGCCCGCATCCGGGTCCGGTAGGCGTCCGCCTCCCGCCGGTGCGCGGCGAGGCGGCGCAGGATGCCCGCGGCCCGCGATCCGGGGGCGGCCCCGATGAGCGCGTCGACGGTCGCGAAGAAGGCGTCTCCGGGCGTGGCGAGGGCCGGCTCCCCGGCCGCGTGGGGTGCTCCGCCGGCCCCGGGGGAGCCGTCCCCGGTCGGGCGGGGCGCATCCGCGGCCGGGGGGACACCCTGCCCGCCCGTGTCCCGCGGCCCGCCCGCGCGGACCCGCAGCAGGGCGTTCGCGGCCACGAGGAACTCCCGCCAGGCGTCGGCCCCGAAGACCTCCGGCCCCTGCCCGTAGAGGGAGACGGCGTCCACCGGGTCGCCGAGCAGCAGGCCGACGGCCCGGTCCGCCACGAGGAACGCCTTCTCCGTCAGATGCACATGGGCCCGCCCGTGGATCGGCCCGCCGGCGGCCAGCAGCCACACCAGCACCGCCCGGTGCTTCTCGCGCAGCAGATGGTTCGCCTTGTACTCCTCGGCGGGCGAACGGATCCGGTGCCGGATCTCCCGCACGCACTCCGCGGCGACGTCCACCGGCAGGGACACGCTCGCGTGCGCGAACACGTCCGTGTTCCCGGCGAGCAGGTTCTCCCCGTCCGACCCCGACTCGTCGCAGGCCACCTCCCGGGCGCGGCCCCGCGCCGCCTCCCACCGCTCCCGGGTTCCGCCGACTCCGTCTCCAGCCACGTCACAGCCCTTCGTCCCGACCGAGCCTCATGACCAGCATCCCGCACGGCACCGCCCGAGCGCCGGACCGGCCCGAGTCCGCGGGCTTCGCGGGCACGGACCGCCCTCCTAGACTGCGGGCATGGACGACACGCGGCTCGACCGGCTCGGGTCCGGCAGGTACCTGCTGCTGACCAGCTACCGGAAGAACGGGACGCCCGTCGCGACCCCGGTGTGGGTGGTCCGGGACGGCGGCACGCTCGGCGTGTGGACGGCGGCCGGCAGCGGGAAGGTCAAGCGGATCCGCCGCCGCCCGGACGTCCTCGTCGGACCGTGCGACGTGCGCGGCCACCCGACCGGCGACCAGGTGCCGGCCACCGCGGAGATCACCGATCCGGCCACCACCGCCCGCTACCGGAGCCTCATCGCCCGCAAGTACGGCCTCCTCGGCCGCCTCACCCTGCTGGGCAGCCGGCTCCGGCGCGGCCTGGACGGCACCGTCGGCATCCGGGTGGCCCTCGCGGAGTGAGGACCACCCGGGACCGGCGTCCTACGACGCGTTCAGCACCGAACCGGACAGTTCGAGGCCACCGGCTTGCGGCTCCCCGGTCCGCGGGTCGACCTGCCGGAACAACAGCGACTCCGTGGACTCCCGGACCCGGTCCTTCACCGTGGGCACGGTGATCTCCGCGCTGGTCCTCCCCGCCGGGATGTCAGCCCACAGGTAGAACCCGGACACCTTGGACAGGGGACGCTCCGGGTCGGGCTTCTCCCCGGTGGTGTCCCGCAGCCAGCTCGCCGGGACGTCCTTCGTGGACAGCTCCGGCGCGGTGGCCGGCGCGACCTCGAACAGCGCGCCCATGTCGACGTCCACGGCCTCGGACAGCGACACCCGCCACTTCAGCGTCTGGCCCTCGGTCACCTCGCCGGCGACGGGCGTGACGGTCATCGCGGGTGCCGGATCGTCGTCGTGGACGGTGATCCCGCCCCGGTAGGAGCCGACGACGGCTCCCCGGACCGCCTTGACCAGCACGTCGTACGACACATCGGTGCCGTAGCGGGTGTTGCCCTTCACCTCGACCGGTACGTCGATGTCATGGCCGCCCGGACGCACCGTCACCAGCCGGTCCTCGGCCTTGCCGGTGGCCGGGTCGATCACGTACACGCGGACCCGGCCGCTGCCGCCCCGGCCCGACACCTGTACCGGGACCCGGTAGGTGCGCACGCCCGAGTCGCCCTCGTCCACGGTCGTCCGGCCGACGTCCACGCGCGGCAGCGCGTCCGCGCGCACCGCGGGCGTCCCCGGCCGCCAGCCCCACGCGTCCATGAGCCAGGCCCGCCCGGACGCCGAACGCGGCGTGATCTCAAGGGACTTGACCGAGCCCAGGTCGATCCCGGCCCGGCGGGCCGCTGTCAGCGGCACGCGGATCTCCTGCGCCCAGTAGGAGGCGGTCCGTTCACTGCCGGGCAGACCGGCGGGCGCGATCCGGCCGAGCCCGGCCTTCCTGCCGGAGGCGTCGGTCAGCGACACGTCCAGCTGTGCGGCCCGGGAGTTCGGCGGCACGAACAGCCGCAGCGCCAGGGCCTTCGCACCGGCCAGCGACACCGGCTCGGCCACGGTCACCCTGGCCGGGGTGCCGGCGCGCGTCCAGCGCACCGCGATCGCGCTGCGGCCGGTCTCCCGGTCCGTCTCCCACCGCGCGAAGTGCGGAGAGGCCCCCTTGGCGCCCGTACCCAGGCAGGCCCTGGCCGGGCTCGGGTCCACCGCGGCGCACAGCCTGCCGCCGGTCACCGACACCCCGCCGTCCGGCAGGAACCCGGCGCCCCGGCGCGCGCCCACCGCGTGGCTGAGGACCCGCGCCGGGTCCGCCGACGGCGCCCGCTTCCCGGAGCCGTCGAGCAGCGGCCGTACCCGGTCGTCCCCGGCGAGGAACAGCCGCGCGGCGGCGGCGATGTACGTCGAACCGGCCCGGTGCTGCTGGTCGGCGGTCAGCCGGGTCGCGGCCCGCTTGCCGCACACCGGGTCGTGGTGCTGCGGATCGTCGGAGAAGTCGTCGTCGGCGGGCGCCGCGGACCGGCCCGGGGTCCACTCCGAGTTGAAGAAGTTGTGGTTGGCGCCGATCACGTACACCGCGCTGTGCAGGGCGGTGCCGTTGCCGACCGCGCGCGTGCCGTCGACGTACACCTCGCCCTGGAGGTCGGAGACGTCACCGTCGCAGCCCGGCAGGATCGTCATCGACGGGACGTCCGGCACCGGGTTCTGCCCGAAGACGGTCGGGCCGATGAGGACGGTGCCCCGGATGTGCCAGCGGACCGGCCCGTGATGGCCGTCCTGGCCGGCGGGCGGCGGGGTGAGGCTGTCCAGCGCGGCGCGGTTGACGCCCTCGCCGCCCCGCGAGTGCCCGACCAGCAGCACCCGCGACGGATCGGCGCGGGGCGCCTCGCGGACCACCTTCGGCGCGGACCGCGGGTGGTCGGCCCAGTCGGCCCAGTGGGCCAGGTGCAGCCGCACGAGCGACGACCGTGCCTGCGCGCCGCCGTCCTCCGCCGCGAAGTCCTGCCCGTTGACGCCGTTGGCCGAGATCGACACGGTCATGTAGCCCTGGGAGGCGAGCAGTCTCTGGTCCCGCAGGTAGCCGCGGTGACTGGGCACCGGCTTGGTGCCGGCCTTGCAGGGCCAGTCACCGGTGATGTCCTGCCCCTTGTAGCAGGTGTAGTGACGGCCGTGCAGGAACAGCGCGAGGGGGCGCTTGCCGGACGCGCCGACCGGCGCGACGACCACGGCGCGCATCTCCACCGGCTGGGAGAAGCCCGGCAGCCGCACCGACTTCAGGCTGTACTCACCCGTCCTGGTGCGGTAGGAACCGGGCTTGCCCGGGTCCACGCCGTTCGCGGGCAGCGCCGCCGGCAGCCGCGCCGCCGAAGCGGAACCGGCCGTGTCCGGTGCGTCCAACCTTCGCCCGCCGGACCAGACTTCCAGCCCGCGCAGCCGTGCCGCCTGCCGCCCGTCGAGCGGCAACCGGAAGGTGCGCCCGTCCGCACCGGGCCGCGGCACGCCCAACAGCCGTCCCGCGGACCGGAACTCGACCCGCGCGTCCCCCATGGGCACCGTTCCGTCCGACCGCCACACCAGCTGCGGCGCCGGGCCCTCACCGGCCAGCCGCCATCCGGGCGGCAGCGGTGAGCCGTCGTTCTTCTCCAACGCCCCCTGTGCGGCGGCTGGTCGGGACTGGGCGACCGCCACGTGCGGGGACGCCCCCGCCACCGCGAGTAACGCGGTGGCGGTCACCCATATGTGCCGGGCACGGACCACTGTTCCTCCTCGAACACCGACCTCGGGCGCCCCGGCAGCCCCGGGCGCCCCTCGCCCCGGGAGATGGGGAGCGGAGGCTGTGGGTTGCCTGTGGAGGTGAGGTGATCGATCACATGCGAGGAGGAGCGAAGCCGGCCGTGCCGCGCGCGATGCGGTGGACTTCCAGCCCAACGGGGGTTCGCAGCCGCTGAGTTACGCGACACCGCGACCGGTGGGGATCTCGTCGGCCATCGACCGGCCGACCGTCGGCGGGCATGGGCCGGGCGGCTGTGCGGGAGCCCGCGAGCCGGCGCGGCTCCGCCCCCGCGAAGGTGGCCCTGAGCCGGTCGACCGCCGGGCCGTCCGAGGCCGTCGGTGCCGTCGCGGGCAGGGCCGCCAGCAGCCGCCCGGTGCGGTCTCACGCACCTTCAAGCCGGCGCAGGGGTGCGCGCAGGCGGGGTGCGCGTGCCTGCGTCCGGCAGTTCCGTCTCCAGCCGGCGCAAGTCAGCCGGCACCGGTCCCGCCACCGGGCCGCTCCGCGCGGCCGGTCACCGCCCGCACCCCCCGGTCCGCGCGAACGGAGCTTCCTGACCAGCGGTCAGGTCCAGGCCCGGTACGGCTCGTCGAGCAGCTGGAAGACCGGCTCCCCGCGCACCGGGTCCTTGGCGGTGGACAGCCGCACCCGGTCGCCGCTGTGGATGCCGATCGGCGGACCCATGACCCGTCCCCGGACGACGAACCCCTCGGCCATCTCTATCAGCGACACATTGCGCGCCGCCGGGGTGTTGCGGTGCACCACGGTGGAGTGGCGGACCGTGCCGACGCCCTCACTGCGCTCGGTGCGCAGCTCGCTGCCCTGGCAGACCGGACACAGCAGCCGGTGGTACATCGCGGTGCCGCACCAGGTGCAGCGCTGGAAGAGGAGGGCGTCCTTGGAGTCCGTGGCGGCGGGGTCGAGAACGCCCGCCGCGGAACCGGCCACCGGATGCGAGGTGCTTGCTGAGTGGTGGTACACGCTGGTCAACTCCCTGCGCTCGGCCGGAATCCCGGTGCCCGGGGCCGACCGGGCACACGTGTGCGCGGTTGCCGTGCCACCGTGCACGCCGACAGAGTATGGCACTGAGTGTCACTCGTAAAGGCACTCCGTACCCCGAATTGGTCCCGCTCCCGGTCAGCCCCGGCCGAGCGCCGTCTCCAGTTCCTGCACCACCCGCCACAGCGGGGCGTCCCGCCGGGACACCAGCACCACCACGTCGTCGGGCTGCCCCGCCTGCGTCACCGCGCCGCCCCGGGAGGGGTGCGGCGGGGCGTCCGCCGACCGCCCGAACGTCCTCTGCACGTACCCCAGCGCGTGGTCCACGGCGGCCCCGGCGTCGCCCTTGCCGTCCGACCGCAGCCAGGAGCGCAGGGCGTTGTTGTGCGCGGCGACGACCGCGGCGGCGATGACGTCGGCGCGCAGTGTCCCGTCGGGCCGTCCCGCGAAGCGGGAGCGCAGGTACTCGGCGAGCGCGCGTTCGTAGCGCCACACCACGGACAGCTCGTACGCGCGCAGACCCGGCACCTGCCGGGTGAGGCGGTAGCGCTGGACGGAGAAGGCGGGATTCTCGGCGTACATCCGCAGCACCAGCCGGGCCGCGTCGCACACCCGCCGCACCGGCTCGTGCTCCGCGCCGCCGGCCGCGAGGAAGGCGGTCATGTCGGCCAGGCAGCGCTCGTGGTCGGGGAAGACCACGTCCTCCTTGGAGGGGAAGTAGCGGAAGAACGAACGCCGGCCGACCCCGGCCAGGGCCACGATGTCGTCCACGGTGGTCTGCTCGTACCCGCGTTCCAGGAAGAGCCGGAAGGCCGCCGCCACCAGGGCGTCCCGGATCGGCGGCTTCGCGGCCGGCACCGCGCTGCTGGAGCTCATGGACGGGAACGTAGCACCCGGACCCGCTGTGTGACACTCAGTGCAGTACGAGCGCCGCCCTGGGGGAACTGAGTGCTTCCGAGGTCATGTTCGAGCCACCCCGACCGGCCCGTGAGGAGGGGGCGGAAGGCGGAGAGTGTCCGACAGCCGCCGAAGGCGGGGGTGTCCGAAAGTCGCCGTACCTTGCGGCGTAACCTTTCTCCGCCGCCACCGGCCGCCGTCGAGGACGCCTCGGCACCGGCCCCGCACCACCCCCGCAGCCCCCCGCGCCGCCCCGAGGAGCCCCATGCCCGCCGCACGCCCCCGCCTGCTCTACGTCACCGACCTGGCGTACCAGGCGCGCGGGCGCCGCTACTGCGACGAGGACATCCACCTCGCCTCCCGGCTGCGCGCCCACTTCGACCTCGCCCTGTGCCATCCGCGGGACGCGGCGGCCCTGATGGACGGCTTCGACGCCGTCGTCGTCCGCAACAGCGGGCCCGTGCTCGGCTACCAGAAGGAGTACGCCGCCTTCCGGGCGCGGGCGCTCGCCGCCGGCACCCGGGTGTACAACCCGCTCACCGGGAAGGCCGACATGGCCGGCAAGCAGTACCTGCTCGACCTGACCGCCGCCGGCTTCCCCGTGATCCCGACCGTCGACCGCGCCGAGGACCTGGACCGGCTGCCGGCCGCCGAACGGTACGTGGTCAAGCCGAAGCAGGGCGCGGACTCCCTCGGCCTGCGCACCGTCCCCCGCGGCACCGTCGCCGGACTCGCCACCGGGGACGTCCTGATCCAGCCGTGCGTCGACTTCGCCTACGAGGTCTCCCTCTTCTTCGTCGACGACGACTTCCAGTACGCCCTCTACGCCCCCGACCCCGAGCGCCGCTGGGAGCTGCGGCCGTACCAGGCCACCGCCGCCGACCTGGAGTTCGCCCGCCGGTTCATCGACTGGAACGACCTCCGGTACGGCATCCAGCGCGTCGACGCCTGCCGCGCCCCCGACGGAAGCCTGCTGCTGGTCGAGCTGGAGGACCTCAACCCCTACCTGTCCCTGGACGCGCTCCCGGAGGAGGACAGGGACGCCTTCGTCGCCGTGTTCACGGTGTCCCTGAGCCGGTTCGCGCGGGAGGGGGCCCTTCCCGGCCTGACGGTGTAGCCCGGCACCGCGAGCGTCCCCGGGCGTTCACGGCCGGGGACGCTCGCGGTGCCGGCGCGGCCGTGCGTCGGTGCCGCGGCGCCCGGCCACGGACGCGCAGCGTCGGCACACGCGTCGCACCCGGTCCGCCGCGCCTCCCGATTCGGGGAAGATGTCCGGCCAGCCGACGTGCGGGAAGCGGGTCGGTCGCGAGCGGCCGAGGGACAGTCCGCAGACGGTCTGGTTCAGACCCGGCTCCCACGCGTGGACCTCACCGGCGGCCAGCCGGCGGCGGCCTTCCTCCTCGTCCGTCCACTGCCCCGAGGCCGCGACGGCGTACTGCTTACGGCGTCCCATGGCGCTTCGAAGCCGGTCAGCGGGCCCGGACGGCGCCGCGCGGCCGACCGCTGCGGCCGGTACGGGGGGCCGCCGGCGGTTCCGTGCGCCGGCGGAGGCGCGGACGGGGTGCCTGAACGCTCGTACTCGGTCATCGGAACACGCTCCTCGGCTCGGCCGGACGCCCTACGCGTGCCCTGCCGGACGCCCCCCACCCCCGCACGGCCCCGGCGGGCCCGCGGACCCGCAACGGCCACGCTGCCGGACGGGCCGCCTCACCCGGCCGCCTCCGGACCGGCGTCGTAGACCAGGAGGCCGTCAGCGCGGACGCGGACGCCCGGCGTCGGGCTGTGCGCCGTCAGGCGCCCGTCGTGCATCAGGTGCAGGACCAGCGCGCCGCGGGCCAGCACGGCGAAGTCGGCGATCAGACGCCGGTGGCACCGCCACCACACCGCCTCGCTGCACATCACCGCGGTGCGCTCCTCGCCCGCCTGCCGCAGCACGCCGTCCATCGCGGTCACGAACTCCGCGCTGCGCGTGTGCGCCGCGTAGCCCCGGAAGGACTCGTTGCGCCAGACGGTGTCGGGCGAGTCCGGCGACGGCTTGCGCCACCCGCCCAGCCGCTGTTCCCACCGGTAGGCGATCCGCTCCTCGGGCATCCACCGGGCCAGGCGCTGCCGTGACATGTCCGGATTGCGGCGACTGCCCGGTGCCGTCCTGACGTCCACGACGGCGGCGACGCCGGCCTCCCGCAGCAGCGCGGCCAGCGTCGCCCGATCGGCCGTGCCGTGGCCGACGGTGATCAGCTCCGGGGCCGGGCTCGGAATCCCGCCGACGGGATCGGTCCGGACAGGGTTCATACACCGAGTGCACCACGTGCGGGCGCGTCACGTGCGCCGTGTGGGGCTTACCTGCTCAGGGCCTGGGCACCCGGACACGACACAAGCCGCCGCAGCCGCCCGGTGCCGGTCCCTGTCTCCACCGGCCCCGGGCCCCGGACGTCATCGGCCGCTGACGCGCCGGTGAGGGGCCCCGGGCGCCGGCCGGGTCCGCGGGCCGCCGCGGTGCGCCGGGAGTGGCCGCCGCCGCTTCGGCGAGCCGCGCCACACGTTCTGCCGTCTACAGAAGGGGGCGTCATGTATCGCAGTACCGCCCGGATCCTCACCCAAGGGCGCACCGGTGCGCCGGACGAAGGCGGGGCGTCATGTGCGGTCTGAGCGGGGAGATCCGCTTCGACGGGCGGTCGCCCGACCTCGAGGCCGTCGGACGCATGACGGAGCGGCTCGCCGCCCGCGGACCCGACGGGCAGGGCACCTGGAGACGGGGCGCGGTCGCGTTGGGACATCGCCGCCTGAAGATCATCGACCTCTCGGACAGCGGAAGCCAGCCCATGACGGACGCCCGCGGCGAGGTCACCGGCGTCTTCAACGGCTGCGTGTACAACTATCCGGAACTGCGCGAGGAACTGCGCGGCCTCGGGCACCGCTTCACGTCGACGTCGGACACGGAGGTCGTGCTCAACGCCTACCGGCAGTGGGGGACCGCGTGCGTGGAGCGCTTCCGCGGCATGTTCGCCTTCGCCCTCGTCGAGCACCGGACCGGCCGCGTCGTCCTCGCCCGGGACCGGCTCGGCATCAAGCCCCTGTACCTGGCGCAGACCCCGGGCAGGCTCCGTTTCGCCTCGACGCTGCCCGCCCTCCTGGCCGCCGGGGACGTGGACACCTCGCTCGATCCGGTGGCCCTGCATCAGTACCTGAGCTGGCACGCCACGGTCGCGGCGCCCCGCACCGTCCTCAACGGGGTGCGCAAGCTTCCCCCCGCCACCGTGCGGGTGGTCGAACCGGACGGCACGTACCGGGACCACCGCTACTGGCAGCCGTCCTACACGCGCCGGGCCGAGTACGCGGACATGTCGGCGGACGAGTGGCGTGACGCGGTGCTGGAGGCGCTGCGCGTGGCCGTGCGCCGGCGGACGGTGGCGGACGTCCCGGTCGGTGTCCTGCTCTCCGGCGGCCTCGACTCCAGCCTCATCGTCGCGCTGCTGGCCGACGAGGGCCGACGCGACCTGATGACGTTCAGCGTCGGCTTCGAGACGGAGGGCGGCGAGAAGGGCGACGAGTTCCGCTACTCGGACCTCGTCGCCCGGGAGTTCGGCACCGACCACCGCCGGCTGATGGTGCCCTCCGAACGGGTGTCGACGGCTCTGGACGGGGCGTTCGCGGCGATGAGCGAGCCCATGATCAGCCACGACGTGGTCGCCTTCCACCTGCTGTCCGAGCAGGTGTCCAAGGAGGTCAAGGTCGTGCAGAGCGGGCAGGGCGCCGACGAGGTCTTCGCCGGCTACCACTGGTACCCGCACCTGGCGTCGGTCCCCCGCGAGGACGAGCCCGAGCAGTACGCCGCGACCTACTTCGACCGGTCGCACGCCGACCTCGCCCGGGTCCTGCGGCCCGAGATGCTGCCCCCCGAGGACGTCTCGGGGCGCTTCGTCCGGGAGCACATGGCGCAGCCGGGGGCGGAGACGGCGCTGGACGCCGCGCTACGGCTGGACACGCACGTCATGCTCGTCGACGACCCCGTCAAGCGGGTCGACAACATGACCATGGCCTGGGGCCTGGAGGCCCGGGTGCCGTTCCTGGACCACGAACTGGTCGAGCTGGCGGCGGCCTGCCCGCCGGACCTCAAACTGGCCGACGGCGGCAAGGGCGTGCTGAAGGAGGCGGGCCGAAAGCTCCTGCCCCACGAGGTCGTCGACCGCCCGAAGGGCTACTTCCCCGTGCCGGCCATCCGGCACATGGCCGGTCCCGTCCTGCGGCGCGTGCGGGAGGCACTGGAGGCACCCGAGGCCAGGCGACGCGGTGTGTACCAGGACGCGTACGTCGCGGAACTCCTCAAGGCACCCGACGAGCACCGGACCAGGCGGGGCGCGAACGCGCTCTGGCAGATCGCTGTGCTGGAGATATGGCTGCAGACCCACGGAATCAAGTGACCGACGACCGGGGCACGCCGACGGCGCCCGCCCCGGCGTCCGCGCCCACCCGCACCGGCCCGCTCGGCCCGGGCCCCGGCCGGCCCCCGGACCGGCGGACGGGGGACGGTTCCGGCGCC
>NZ_JBEXKG010000080.1:0-35563 GCF_040609555.1 Streptomyces sp. NPDC004658 | reverse complement strand
CGTGGCCGGTTCGGGCGCGGCCGGGCTGCCCGCGGGCGCCGCGGCCGGCCAACGCCCGGAGGCCGAAGGGGTGCTGGAGGCCGCCGAGCTGACCGAGGCGGTGCTCGCCGAGGCGGGCGTGGCCCGGGCCGCCGCGCTGGCCCTGGTGTACGACGACGACGAGACCAACATCCGGGCCGCCCTGACCGCCCGCCGGCTCAACCCCCGGCTGCGGCTCGTCCTCCGGCTCTACAACCGGCGGCTGGGCCAGCACATCGAGGAACTCCTCGACCAGGCCGCCGCGTTGGCCGCCGGGGACGACGGCGACCCGGGCACCGCCGTCGAGACCTCCACCACGGTGCTGTCCGACGCCGACACCGCCGCACCGGCGCTGGCGGCCACCGCGGTCGCCGGCACCAGCCGGGTCGTCCAGGCGGAGGGCCTGCTGCTGCGGGCCGTGGAACGGCCGCTGCCCGGGGACGGTCCCGGCGCCGGTGCCGGGCTGTACACCCTCGCCCTGCTCTCGGGCGGCGAACCGGCCGGCACCGACGGCCCGGACGGCACCGGGGAACAGCAGCCCCGGCTGCTCCCCGACGACGAGGAGGTCCGGCGGGCCGGCGGACGGCACGCCGTGGTGCTGGAACACGTCTCCGCCCCGGCCGGTGCCGAGCCGGCCGCGCCCGCCCGCCGCGCGATGACCGGCGTACCGCCGCTCGGCTCGCTCTTCTCCCGGCGGCTGCGCTGGTCCCTGGCCGTGCTCGCCGGCTGCGTGGTCGGACTCGCCGTCGCCCTGTGGGTGGTCACCGGCATCCATCCGCTGCGCGCCTTCTACATCACCCTCCTCGACCTGTTCGCGATCGACGACCCGGCTCTCGAGGAGCCCCTGGGCCGCCAGCTCCTGCAACTCCTCTCCGCGCTCGTCGGCTTGCTGCTGCTGCCGGTGCTGCTGGCCGCGGCGCTGGAGGCGTTGGGCACCTTCCGCACCGCCTCCGCCCTGCGCAAGCCGCCGCGCGGCCTGAGCGGACACGTCGTCCTGCTCGGGCTCGGCAAGATCGGCACCCGGGTGCTGACCCGGCTGCGGGAGCTGAACGTCCCCGTGGTGTGCGTCGAGTCCGACCCGGAGGCGCGAGGGCTCGCCACCGCCCGCCGGCTGCGGGTGCCGGTGGTGCTCGGGGACGTCACCCAGGAAGGCGTCCTGGAGGCCGCCCAGATCCAGCGGGCCCGGACCCTGCTCGCGGTGACCAGCTCCGACACCACCAACCTGGAGGCCGTGCTCTACGCGCGGACGGTACGGCCGGATCTGCGGGTGGTGCTGCGGCTGTACGACGACGACTTCGCCACCGCCGTGTACCGCACCCTCCGCACCGCCTACCCGCGGGCGCTGACCCGGAGCCGGAGCGTCACGCACCTGGCCGCCCCCGCGTTCGCCGGGGCCATGCTGGGGCGGCAGGTGCTCGGGGCCGTCGCCGTGGAGCGCAGGGTGCTGCTGTTCGCCGCGGTGGACGTGGACGGGCACCCCCAGCTGGAGGGCCGGACCGTGCGGGAGGCCTTCCGGGCCGGGTCCTGGCGGGTCCTGGCACTGCTGGGCCGCGCCGACACCTCTTCCGCGCACGTGCTGGAGAAGGGCGACCGGGTGGTGGTCGCCGCGACCCGTCGGGGCCTGGCGGAGCTGCGCTGACCCCAGGCCCTGCCGTCCGGATCAGGCCGGCAGGTGCCGTGCCGCGAATTCCAGCTCCAGTCTGACCTGCTTGATCCGCTCGTCGACCACCAGCGAGCCGTGCCCCGCGTCGTACCGGTACACCTCGTGGACCGCGCCCCGGGCCTCCAGTCTCTTGACGTAGTTGTCGATCTGGCGGATCGGGCAGCGCGGGTCGTTGACGCCCGCCGAGATGTAGACCGGGGCCTTGACCTGGTCGACGTACGTCAGCGGGGAGGACGCCTCGAAGCGCTCCGGGACCTGCTCCGGGGTGCCGCCCAGCAGGGTGCGGTCCATGGCCTTCAGGGACTCCATCTCGTCGTGGTACGCGGTCACGTAGTCCGCGACGGGCACCACCGCGATCCCCAGCGCCCAGGCCTCCGGCTGGGTGCCGACGCCGAGCAGGGTCAGGTAGCCGCCCCAGGAGGCGCCGGTCAGGATCAGGCGGGCGGGGTCGGCGAGGCCGGAGGAGACCGCCCAGTCGCGCACCGCCGCCACGTCCTCCAGCTCGATCAGGCCGACGCGGTGCTTGAGGGCGTCCGTCCAGGCGCGGCCGTAGCCGGTGGAGCCGCGGTAGTTGATGCGGACCACCGCGTACCCGTGGTCGACCCAGGCGGCCGGGCCCGCCGCGAAGGAGTCGCTGTCGTGCCAGGTGGGGCCGCCGTGCAGGTCGAAGACGGTGGGGAGGGGGCCCGTGGCACCCGCGGGCTTCTGGATCAGCGCGTGGATGCGGCCGCCGGGGCCCCGCACCCACACGTCCTCCACCGGCACCGACGCCGGGCACGCCATGCCCGGGGGGTCCAGCACCACACCGCCGGCCGTGGAGCGGACCGCCGGGGGCTCGGCGGCCGACGACCACAGGTACTCCACGCTGCCGTCGGGGCGGGCGGTCGCGCCGGAGACCGTGCCGGACGGGGTGGGGATGCGGGTCAGCTCGCGGGTCGCGACGTCGTACCGGAACAGCTCGCTGCGGGCCTCGAAGCCGTGGACGATGAGCAGGGCCGAGCCGTCCGGGTACCACTCGGCGCTGACGTCACCGGGCAGGTCGAGGGCCAGGTCGGTCTCCTCGCCGGTGGCCACGTCCCACACCAGCGGTTCCCAGCGGCCCCGGCGCTGGTGGCCGATGAGCAGCCGGGTGTCGCCGTCGACCGGCGCGAAGCCGAGCACCTCCAGGCCCAGCTCCTGCGTGCCGCCCTTGGTGTCGTCCAGCTCGGCGACCGTCGTGCCGTCCGGGCGGAGCACCCGCAGGGCCGCGTGCATGGCGTCGCCGTGCTCGGTGTGCTCGATGGCGATCAGGGAGCCGTCGTGCGAGAGGTCGCCGACGCCCGCCGACTCGCGGTGGCGGTAGATCTCCACCGGGTCCGCGCCCTGGCGGGCGAGGTGGATCGTCGTGCCCTCCTCGTCGGTGGAGCGGCCGACGACCGCCGTGCGGCCGTCGCGGGACAGGGCCAGCCCGGCCGGGTAGGACGGGTCGAGACCGGGCACGGCGGGTTCGTCCGGGCCGCCCGTGAAGGGCTGGCGGCGCCAGATGCCGAACTCGTCGCCGTCCTTGTCGTCGAACCACCAGATCCAGGCGCCGTCCGGGGAGAGCACGCCGTCGGTCGTGCCGTTCGGCCGGTTCGTCGCCTGCCGCTGCTCACCCGTCGCCCTGTCCCAGGCGTACAGCTCGTACGTCCCCGTCGCGTTCGACACGAACAGGGAGCGGTCCGGCGCGTCCTCCGCCCAGTCGGGCAGTGACACCCGGGGCGCCCTGAAGCGCTTCTCCCAGTCCGGCATCTCCGGTGTGTGCTGCGTGCTCGGCGTACCGCTGTCGTTCATGGCCCCAGTCATGCGCCCATAGTGCCTGGCCGCAGCGACAATTGGGTGGCGGGTGTGCGCAGCCTGTGGATAACTTCCGCGGCATGAGCGTTTCCACTGCTTCTGCGTCCACACCCGGGCCGCCGTCCCCGTCCGTCCCCGACGGCTGGCGCGAGGACAACAGGGCCATGTGGGACGAGAGGGTCCCCCTCCACGTCGCCGGGTCCTTCTACGACCTCGACGGCTTCCGCACCCGCCGGGACGCCCTGCGGGACTTCGAGAAGGCGGAGGTCGGGGACGTCACCGGGAAGTCGCTGCTGCACCTGCAGTGCCACATCGGCACCGACACCCTCTCCTGGGTCCACCGCGGCGCCGCCCGTGTCGTCGGCCTCGACTTCTCCGCACCCGCGGTGGAGGCGGCCCGCGCCCTCGCCGCCGACCTCGGCTACGGCCCCGACCGGGCGGCCTTCGTCACCAGCGACGTGTACGACGCGGCCACCGCCGTTCCCGAGCCGGAGTACGACATCGTGTACACCGGGCTGGGCGCCCTGTGCTGGCTGCCGGACCTGAGGCGCTGGGCGCGGACGGCCGCGTCGCTCGTCGCGCCCGGCGGGTTCCTGTACCTCGCCGAGTTCCACCCGATCACCGAGGCCCTGGACGACGAGACCGGCACCCGGTTCGTGCGCGACTACCTCGCCCGGGAGCCGCAGGTGTGGAACGAACCGGGGACCTACGCCGACCCGGACGCCGTCACCGTCCACAACCGCAGCGTGGAGTGGCCGCACCCCCTCGGGGACGTGGTGTCCGCGCTCGCCGCGGCGGGCCTGCGCATCGAGTTCCTGCACGAGCACGACGTGTCGCTCTTCCCGCGCTTCGGGAACTTCGAGGTGCGCGACGGCTACCACCGCTTCCCGGCGGGCCATCCGCGGATCCCGCTGATCTACTCCCTGAGGGCGAGCAAGAGCTGACCCGAGGCCGGGACACCGGGGCGGGCGCCGTACCGTGGAGGGCGTGTACCGGTTTCTGCTGACACCCCGCTGGTGGGGCATCAACGTCTTCGTGCTGCTCGCCATCCCGTTCTGCGTCTTCATGGGGTCGTGGCAGCTGAGCCGGTTCGAGGGGCGGGTGCAGGACCACCGCGCCGCCACCGAGCAGGCCGCGTCCGACCGGGGCGAGGCCGCGCGTCCGCTGGACTCGATGCTGCCCGTCGACAAGAGCACGTCGGGCCGGCGGGTCACGGCGAGCGGGCGGTACGGGGAGCAGTTGCTGGTGCCGGGGCGGGAGCTGGACGGCAAGCGCGGCTTCTACGTCCTGACCCTGCTGCGTACCGGCTCCGGCAAGGCGCTGCCGGTGGTGCGGGGCTGGCTGCCGGGCACGGCGGACGCGGCGAAGGCGCCCGCGCCGCCCCGTGGTGAGGTCACCGTCACCGGTGCGCTCCAGGCGCCCGAGACGCCGGGGGACAACGGGGTCAGCGCGCAGGGCGGGCTCCCCGCCGGGCAGACGTCGGCGATCAGCTCGGCGTCGCTGGTGAACCTGGTGCCGTACCGGCTGTACGACGCCTGGGTCACCCTGGACCGGGGCGACGCCGGCATGAAGGCCGTGCCCGCGAGCGCGCCGGGCGGTACGGGGCTGGACCTCAAGGCGTTCCAGAACCTCGGTTACACCGGCGAGTGGTTCGTGTTCGCGGGCTTCGTGGTCTTCATGTGGTTCCGCCTGCTGCGACGCGAGCTGGAGTTCCAGCGGGACGCGGCGCTCGGGCTGGTGCCGGAGGAGTCGGAGCAGTCCCCGGTACCGGCCGGCTGACCCGCGCACCGAAGGGGTGCGGGGAACGGCGCGAGCGGCCACGACGGGCCCGCGGCCGCGCACGTTCCCCGGACGAACGGCGTCGGTGCGCCCCCTCCCCGGCGGGGGCGTCAGGCGCCCGCGAGGACCCCGGTGTAGTAGACCGTCCCCGCGCACGCCCCGGGCACCACCGCCGTCGCCGCCGGTGAGCCGCCCTGTGCCGTGTGGGTCACCGTGACGCTGCCGTCGGCGGTGCCGTCCTCGGTGGCGAGCTGCGGGCTCGTGCCCTCCGTGCCGGTGCTGTCGGTGGTGGCGCCGGAGGCGCTCTGGGTGGGCGACGGATCGGGCGTCGGGCCGGTCGGACCGGGGTCGCTGGGAGTGCCGTCGCCGCCGGTGGTGGGGCAGGTCTCCGAGGGGACGAAGGCGAACTTCTCCTCGTAGGCCGCGCCCGGCTGGAGGACCAGCCCCGTGACCTCCTGGGACGGGTCGGGCAGGGCGGTCGCCGCGTCGCCGGCCACGTGCCGGGCGGTGACGATCTTGGCCGGGTCGGCCGCGCCCTGGGCGGTGGGCGTGATGCTGCCGGCGCCGGCGACCGTGCAGGCGGTGCCGGAGATGTTGGTGACGCGGAAGGTGCCGTAGACGACCCCCGCGGTGTCGGGCGCGTTCGCGCTGCCGGTGGCGGAGCCCAGCTGGGTGGCGGTGCAGAGCGGGACGCCCGAGGCCGCCGTGGCGGAGGGGTCGGCGGCGCCGGTGGAGCCACCGCCGCTGCCGGGCTTGGTGGCCTTGTCGTCGGGCCGGCCGGACTCCTTGCCGGGCTGGGCCGTGGTGCTGCCGGCGTCCTGCCTGCCGCCCTTGCCGGTGCCCTTGTCCTTGCCCTGCCCGGTGCCGCCCTGGGCCTGGGAGGACTGGCCGGCCATCGCGGTGTTGGGGTCGGAGCCGCCGGCCTGGGAGACGTGTACGAGGGCGGGGATCGCGGTGCCGATGAAGAGGGCCGCCGCGGCCATTCCGACCGCCGCCTGGCGCTTGCGGGCGCGGCGCGCGGGGACGGCCCGGCGCAGGTGGTCCAGGGTGCCGGTGCGCGGTTCGATGTCGTCGACCGCCGAGTGCAGCAGCCGGCGCAGGGCCAGTTCGTCGGAGTCGGGCCCGTCCGGGCTGTGGACTCCGTCGAGCCTCTCCGGGCCCTGGTCGTCGGGGCCGTGGTTCACAGTTCCGTTCCCAGCGTGCGAGGGCGTGTGCTGTTGCCTGTGGCGCTCTGTCGGCTCGTGCCAGGCGTAGGGCTCATGACGTTCGTGGGAGTGGCGCTCGTGGGAGTGACCGTCATGGGAGGCACCCCCTTCGGCGTGGTCGCTCATGCCGGTGTCCCCATGGCCACCCGCAGCGCGGCGATCCCCCGCGAACCGTACGCCTTGACCGAGCCGAGGGATATGCCGAGCGTCTCGGCGACCTGGGCCTCGGTCATGTCCGCGAAGTAGCGCAGCACGAGCACCTCGCGCTGGCGGCGCTGGAGCCCCTTCATCGCCTTGATGAGGTCACGGCGCTCCAGCCGGTCGTAGGCGCCCTCTTCCGCGCTCGCCATGTCGGGCATCGGCTTGGAGAGCAGCTTCAGGCCGAGGATGCGCCGGCGCAGCGTGGAGCGGGAGAGGTTGACGACCGTCTGCCGCAGGTAGGCGAGGGTCTTCTCCGGGTCGCGGACGCGCTTGCGGGCCGAGTGGACGCGGATGAACGCCTCCTGGACGACGTCCTCGCAGGAGGCGGTGTCGTCGAGGAGGAGCGCGGCCAGGCCGAGCAGCGAGCGGTAGTGCGCCCGGTAGGTCTCGGTGAGGTGGTCGACGGTCGTGCCGGCGGCCTCGGCCGCCACGGCACCCGCGGACTCCTCGGCGCCGTCACGCTGACTGGGTATGCGGGCGGGCCGCGCTGCGGGCATGGGCGCGATCACCGGCATGCCGCCGGGCGGGCGGGGCCGGAGCGCCGCGCGGGGCCGCAGGGCCGTGCCGCCGCGGGCCACACTGAGTTCGAGTACCTCTGCCACGCCTGTTGGACACGCTTCCCCCCTCGGGGGTTGTACGTGCCGGGCGTCACATGTGCGACAACCGGCGGCGCCTCAAGTGCCGTCATGCGTCCCGCTCTTCCCTTATGTCCCATATGAACGGGCGCCCCCACGCCCCGACCGCGGCGTCCCCACGCCAAGGTCATCACGTCCCCAGGTCCCGGAAGGGTGACCGCAAAGACGCTCCCCGCCTCCGTACGGTTGCGGAAGGCGGGGAGGGAAATCCTCTGCCGTGGACAGGGAGTGGTTCAAGGGATTTGGACCATGCTCCCGGCCACAGTGCTTACAGAGATCCTACAAAGTTCAACGGCTATGTGGGGGCGGACATCTCCGCCGCGATCAGCTCCGCGATCTGCGCGCAGTTCAGCGCGGCACCCTTGCGCAGGTTGTCGCCGCAGACGAAGAGCTCCAGTGCGGTCGGGTCGTCCAGGGCCCGGCGCACCCGGCCGACCCAGGTCGGGTCGGTGCCCACCACGTCGGCGGGGGTGGGGAACTCACCGGCGGCCGGGTCGTCGCACAGCACCACGCCCGGCGCGGTCGCGAGGATCTCGCGGGCGCCGTCGACACCGACCTCCCGCTGGAAGCGGGCGTGGACGGTCAGCGAGTGGGTGGTGATCACCGGCACACGGACACAGGTCACGGCCACCGGCAGCGCCGGCAGGCCGAGGATCTTCCGGGACTCGTCGCGGACCTTCATCTCCTCCGACGACCAGCCGTCCTCCCGTAGCGACCCGGCCCACGGTACGACGTTCAGCGCGACCGGCTCCGGGAACGGCCCGGTGTCGTCCCCGACGGCCCGCCGCACGTCCCCGGGCTTGGTCCCCAGCTCCGTGCCGGCGACCAGGGACAGCTGGGCCCGCAGCGTCTCCACGCCGGCCCGCCCGGCCCCGCTCACCGCCTGGTACGACGACACCACCAGCTCGCGCAGCCCGAACTCGGCGTGCAGCGCGCCCAGGGCGACGATCATCGTCAGCGTCGTGCAGTTGGGGTTGGCGACGATCCCGCGCGGCCGGGACCGTACGGCGTGCGCGTTGATCTCGGGCACGACGAGCGGCACGTCCGGGTCCATGCGGAAGGCACCGGAGTTGTCGACGACGACCGCGCCGCGCGCGGCGGCGACCGGCGCCCACACGGCGGCGACCTCGTCCGGGACGTCGAACAGCGCGATGTCGACCCCGGCGAAGGCGTCCTCCGTCAGGGCCACCACCTCGACCTCCTCGCCGCGCACGGCCAGCTTGCGGCCGGCCGAGCGCGGGGAGGCGATCAGGCGGATCTCGCCCCAGACGTCCGCGCGCTGGGACAGGATCTGGAGCATGACCGTGCCGACGGCTCCGGTCGCACCCACGACCGCGAGCGTCGGCCTGCCGGTCATCGGCGCGTGTCCCGGCTCATCGGCCGGTGCCGCCGTAGACGACGGCCTCGTCGCTGTCGGAGTCCAGACCGAAGGCGGTGTGCACGGCGCGGACGGCCTCCGGCACGTCGTCGGCGCGGGTGACCACCGAGATGCGGATCTCGGAGGTCGAGATCAGCTCGATGTTCACACCGGCGTCGCTGAGCGCCTCGAAGAACGCGGCGGTGACGCCCGGGTTGGTCTTCATACCGGCGCCGACCAGGGAGATCTTGCCGATCTGGTCGTCGTAGCGCAGCGAGTCGAAGCCGATGCCGGAGCGGTTCTTCTCCAGCGCGTCGATGGCCTTGCGGCCCTCGGTCTTCGGCAGCGTGAAGGAGATGTCCGTCAGGCCGGTGGAGGCGGCGGACACGTTCTGCACGACCATGTCGATGTTGATCTCGGCATCGGCGATGGTCCGGAAGATCGCGGCGGCCTCACCCGGCTTGTCCGGCACACCGACGACCGTGATCTTGGCCTCGGAGGTGTCGTGCGCGACACCGGAGATGATGGCCTGCTCCACCTTCTTGTCCCCAATCGGCTCACTGCTGACCCACGTGCCCTGCAGTCCGCTGAAGGACGACCGGACGTGGATCGGGATGTTGTAGCGGCGGGCGTACTCCACACAGCGGTGGAGCAGCACCTTGGAGCCGGAGGCCGCGAGCTCCAGCATGTCCTCGAAGGAGATCCAGTCGATCTTCTTCGCCTTCTTCACCACGCGCGGGTCGGCGGTGAACACGCCGTCGACGTCGGTGTAGATCTCGCAGACCTCGGCGTCGAGCGCGGCGGCGAGCGCCACGGCGGTGGTGTCCGACCCGCCGCGGCCCAGCGTGGTGATGTCCTTCTTGTCGGCGCTCACGCCCTGGAACCCGGCGACGATGGCGATGTTGCCCTCGTCGAGAGCCGTCCTGATCCGCCCCGGCGTGACGTCGATGATCCGGGCTTTGTTGTGGACCGAGTCGGTGATGACGCCTGCCTGGCTGCCGGTGAAGGACTGGGCCTCGTGGCCCAGGTTTTTGATCGCCATCGCCAGCAGGGCCATGGAGATCCGCTCTCCGGCGGTCAGCAGCATGTCGAATTCCCGCCCGGCAGGCATGGGAGAGACCTGCTCGGCGAGATCGATCAGCTCGTCCGTCGTGTCGCCCATCGCGGAAACGACGACGACAACCTGGTTGCCGTTCTTCTTCGCTTCCACGATCCGCTTGGCGACGCGCTTGATGCCTTCGGCATCGGCTACGGAGGAGCCTCCGTACTTCTGCACGACAAGGCCCACGTGCGCTCCTCGCTCGGTTCGTTTGTGTCGGCTCAGTCTATCGAGCGTCCGAATTCCACCACCCTGCTCCCGCATGGTGAGACGTCCGCCCGCTCGGTCTCGACCCCTGCCCAGCGATCGGCACACCACTCGGAAAGTGCCCCGGCTCACAGGACACCGGGCCCGGCTCCGGCCCGATCCGGCTACTTCCCGGGGCGGATGCCCAGGGGGCCGCCGATCTCCTCGGCCATGACGCGGCCCGCCTCGAACTCCAGGGTCTCGTCGCCCATGGCGGCCTGGTCCGTGTCCAGGCCGTCCAGCTCCTCCAGGGGCTGGTTGAGGCGGACGTGGATGAGGACGGACTGGAGGGCGCGCAGGACGGCGGAGGCCGTCGGGCCCCAGTTGGAGAAGTAGGAGAACTGCCACCACCACAGGGCCTCGGTCGTACGGCCCGCGCGGTAGTGGACCATGCCGTGGCGGAGGTCGGTGATGATGTCGGCGAGGTCGTCGGAGATCCGCGCCGGCACCGGCGCCTTGCGGGGCTCGTACGGGTCGAAGACCTCGGAGTAGACGTCGATCGGGTCCAGCAGCCGCGCGTAGTTCTCGCGCAGTTCGTCCACGTCCGGCTCGGGGCCCGGGTCGGGCTCGTAGCGCTCCTCGGGGACGATGTCCTCGTGCGCGCCCAGCCGGCCGCCGGCCAGCAGGAGCTGGGAGACCTCAAGGAGGAGGAAGGGGACCGCCGATTCGGGCTCGTCGCCCTTCGCCACCTCGGTGACGGCCACCAGGAAGCTCTCGACCTGGTCCGCGATCTGGACCACGAAGTCGTCCGGGTTCTGCGTCGAGGCGTGCAGTGTGGCGTCAGACATCTAGGAGTCGTCTCCCCTCGAAGGCGCGGCCGAGGGTCACCTCGTCCGCGTATTCCAGGTCGCCACCCACCGGGAGGCCGCTGGCCAGGCGGGTGACCTTCAGGCCCATGGGCTTGATCATGCGGGCGAGGTACGTCGCCGTCGCCTCGCCTTCCAGATTCGGGTCCGTGGCCAGGATCAGTTCCGTGACCGTCCCGTCGGCCAACCGCGCGAGAAGTTCTCGTATACGCAGGTCGTCGGGTCCCACGCCCTCGATCGGGCTGATCGCGCCGCCCAGCACGTGGTACCGGCCCCGGAACTCGCGGGTGCGCTCGATGGCGACGACGTCCTTCGGTTCCTCCACCACGCAGATGACGGAGGGGTCGCGGCGCGGGTCGCGGCAGATGCCGCACAGCTCCTCCTGCGCCACGTTGCCGCAGGTCGCACAGAAGCGGACCTTCGCCTTCACCTCCAGGAGCGCCTGCGCGAGCCGCTTCACGTCCGTCGGCTCTGCCTGCAGGATGTGGAAGGCGATCCGCTGCGCGCTCTTGGGACCGACGCCGGGCAGCCGCCCCAGCTCGTCGATGAGGTCCTGGACCACGCCTTCGTACAACGGACTGCCCTTCCTGGAGACCTTTCGGTACGTACGGTAGTTGCCTCGCGCCTCCGCCCGGAAGGCGGAGGCGTCAGAACGGCAGGCCCGGGATGCCGCTGCCGCCGCCCAGCCCCTGGGCCAGCGGGCCGAGCTTCTGCTGCTGGAGCGCCTGCGCGTTCTCGTTGGCCGCCTGGACGGCCGCCACGATCAGGTCGGCGAGGGTCTCGGTGTCCTCCGGGTCCACCGCCTTCGGGTCGATCTTCAGGGCCCGCAGCTCGCCCGCGCCGGTGACGGTGGCCTTCACCAGACCGCCGCCCGCCTGGCCGTCGACCTCCGTGTTCGCCAGTTCCTCCTGCGCCCGCTGCAGGTCCTGCTGCATCTTCTGGGCCTGCTGGAGCAACTGCTGCATGTTGGGCTGGCCACCACCGGGGATCACGATCAGCTCCTCGCGTCTCGTCCGACGTCTTTTCTCCGTCGTGAATGAGCCTACGTGGTCCACGCGGCCACTGCTCCGCCACTCTTTCGGGTGAGAACAACGTGAGTCCTATACCTGATCAAGGCCCTCTTACGGGCGGAAAAGCCGGGAAAGCCCCCTCTCCGCCACCCGTTGGGCGGTAGGAAGGTGGCCGCGCGTCGTCAGGGGATGTCACGCAACGTGACCGGTCGTGATCAGTAGGGAGTGCCGGGTGGGTCAGCCGGAGATGCAGCCCGAGGGTCCGCCTCAGGACGGGCGGGGCGAGGGTGCGGCCGGGCTGCGGCCGGGCGATCTGACCGGGCGGCCCTTCCCGCTCGGGGACTGGGGCGAACCCGCCGAGCGGCTGGACGAGTTGTACCGGTGGGTGGAGCGGCGGGCACTGGAGACGGCCGCCTGGTATCTGCGGGACCGGGTGTGGAAGCGGCGCGGGGCGCGCGTGCTGCGGGTCGGGGCGGCGGCCGGGGCGGTGTCCGGGGCGGCGCTGCCGCTGCTGGATCTGACCGGGGTGGCCGGCGGGGTGGCACCCTGGGGCTGCCTGGCGCTGCTGCTCGCGGTGTCCTGCGTCGGCATCGACCGGTTTTTCGGGGTCACGTCCGGCTGGATGAGGGACGTGGCCACGGCCCAGGCGGTGCACCGGCGGCTCCAGGCGTTGCAGTTCGACTGGGCCTCGGAGTGCGTGCGGGAGGTGCTGGGGCCGGCGGAGGGCACGGCGAGCGAGGCGGCCGAGCGGTGTCTGACGGTGCTGCGGCGGTTCTCGGAGGACGTCGTCGAGCTGGTGCGCACGGAGACGACCGACTGGATGGTGGAGTTCCGCACGGGTTCCGCACCGCTGGGCATCCAGACGGCGGTGGCGACGGTACCGCGCCAGGAGACCGGTGCCCCCGGCGCCCGCTTCCCCCTGCCCCCGGCGAACGGCAGCCGCCCGAACATGCCCCGGCAACGGCCCCCGGAGCCGCGGTAGCCACGGCCGACCGGTCGCGCCTGCCCCCGGAGGGACGCGGGGAACCTGGGGACAGCGCGCGTTGCCGGTCGTCGCGGTCAGTCCTTGGTGTACGTCAGGCTCTCCCCGCCGCTCGCCTTCGCCCGCTTCAGCCGTCCGTCCGGCAGCAGGGTGACCTCGGTGGCCTCGCCCGGGGTGCAGGAGGAGGCGGGTTCGCCGGTGGTCACGGTGGACGGGCCGATCTCCAACGGGCCGCCGGCACCGGGCTGTTCGGCCAGCTCAGCCTCGAAGACGCAGTGGTACGACCCGCCGCCCTCGGTCGGCCCGTCCGCGACCAGCGTCAGCACGGTGTCGCCCACCTCGCCCTGCCGGATGGTCAGTTCGCGGGTGTTGGCGCCGTTCGCGTTGTCGATGGTCGTCCGCCAGGTGCCCAGATAGGCGTCCGGTACGGCGCCGGCCGCGGAGGCGGAGGGAGAGGGGGACGACTCCTGAGTCGCGGACGGGGAGGGCGCGCCGGAGTCGTCCGGCGGCCCGGAGGTGGCGGTGGGCGCCGGGCCGACCGTGCCGCCGCCCTTGTCGTCGGTGCCGCCGCCGTTCCTCATCAGCGCGTACACCGAACCGCCCGCGCCCAGCGCGACGACCAGCGCGATCACGACGAGGAGCGCCGTGGACCGCCCGTTGCGCCGCTCGGCGTCCACCGGGACGCCGACGGTGGGCGGCCCGTACGGCGGGGTGGAGCCGGGCGGCGGATACCCGTGGCCGACGGGCTGGGCGTGCGGCGGATGCGGCTGTGCGTACGGCTGCCGGGGATACGGCGGCTGCGGCGGGTACGCCGGCTGCGGCTGCGGCACCCCGTACGCCGGTCCGAACCCGGCAGGCACGGGCGGCACACCGGGGGGCGGCGGAGCCTGGGCGGAGACCACGGTGGGCAGGCGATCGGCGCTCCCGGCGTCCCCGCCGTCGGAGACAGCGGCATGCTCGTCCCCGGAGCCGGCGGCTTGCCCGGATCCCCCGCCCGGAGCGGGCGCCGGACCCGCGTCCCGCTCGGGGTCCTCGACCTCCAGCAGCCGCACCGCATGCCTGCCCAGCTGCGCGACCAGCGCGCTCGGCAGCCAGGGGTCCCGGGACCGCCCCTCGGCCACGGTGTCCTCCACCCCCGTCCGCTCCAGGATCGCGTCCAGCGAGGGCCGGGCTCCCGGCTCCTTGCGCAGGCAGTCCCGGACGAGGTCGGCGATCCCCTCCGGCACCCCGGTGAGATCCGGCTCCTCCTGGGCGATCCGGAACATCAGCGCGTGCGCGCCGCTGTCGGCGTTGCCGAACGGCGACGTCCCGGTCGCCGCGTACGCCAGCACGGACCCGAGGCAGAACACGTCGCACGCCGGCGTGACCCGGTCGCCGCGGACCTGCTCGGGCGCCATGAACCCCGGCGACCCGACGAGCGCCCCGGTCCGGGTGAGCCCCTCCCCGCCGGCGGTCGCCGTCTCCCGCGCCCGGGCGATCCCGAAGTCGATCACGCGGGGCCCGTCGATGGTGACGAGCACGTTGGACGGCTTGAGGTCCCGGTGCACGATCCCGGCCGCGTGGATGTCCTTCAGCGCGTGGGCGAGCCCGGCGGCGAGGATCCGTACCGACCGCTCGGGCAGTGCCCCGTGGTCGTGCCCGACGACCTGCTGGAGGCTGGGCCCGGCCACGTACCCGGTGGCCACCCACGGCACGGCCGCCTCGGTGTCCGCGTCCAGCACGGGCGCGGTCCAGTACCCGCCGACCCGGCGTGCGGCCCGCACCTCCTGCCGGAACCGCGCCCGGAACTCCTCCTGCGCGGCCAGTTCCTCCCGCACGAGCTTCACGGCGACGGTCCGCCCCCGGTCCGACCGCGCCAGGTACACCTGCCCCATACCGCCGGCGCCGAGCCGCGCCAGCAGCCGGTACGCACCGATTCCCTGCGGATCCCCCGGACCCAGCTTCTCCATCCGCGCCCGCCTTCCCCCCATAGGTCTGCGACGACCGAGAATAGTGCGGTCGTACGACAGGAGGTTCCTCCTCCGGCGATCCCCGGCCGGTCCCCGGCCGGTCTCCCGCCGCCGCGCGCCGCCGCGCGCCGTCGACAACCTGTCGCGCTTTGGCCCCGCCCACGGAACAGGACGCCGATAGGACTTCCGCATCGCGGACATCTACGCTCGGCCGCATGACCCCTCAGCCCAGCCCCGAAGCCGGCGCCGCGGTGAAGGCCGCGGACCGTGCGCACGTCTTCCACTCCTGGTCGGCCCAGGACCTCATCGACCCGCTCGCCGTCGCCGGCGCCGAGGGGTCGTACTTCTGGGACTACGACGGCACCCGGTACCTGGACTTCACCAGCGGACTCGTCTTCACCAACATCGGCTACCAGCACCCGAAGGTCGTCGCGGCGATCCAGGAGCAGGCCGCGAAGCTGACGACGTTCGCGCCCGCGTTCGCCGTCGAGGCCCGCTCGGAGGCGGCCCGGCTGATCGCCGAGCGGACCCCCGGCGACCTGGACAGGATCTTCTTCACCAACGGCGGCGCGGACGCCGTCGAGCACGCGGTGCGCATGGCCCGGCTGCACACGGGCCGCCCGAAGGTCCTCTCGGCGTACCGCTCGTACCACGGCGGCACCCAGCAGGCCATCAACATCACCGGTGACCCGCGCCGGTGGGCCTCCGACGGCGCCGCCGCCGGTGTCGTCCACTTCTGGGCGCCGTTCCCGTACCGCTCCCGCTTCTACGCCGAGACCGAGGAGCAGGAGTGCGCCCGGGCGCTGGAGCACCTGGAGACGACGATCGCCTTCGAGGGCCCGGCGACCATCGCGGCGATCATCCTGGAGACCATCCCGGGCACCGCCGGGATCATGGTCCCGCCGCCCGGCTACCTGGCCGGGGTGCGCGAGCTGTGCGACAAGTACGGCATCGTCTTCATCCTGGACGAGGTCATGGCCGGGTTCGGCCGGACCGGCGAGTGGTTCGCGGCCGACCTGTTCGGCGTCGTCCCGGACCTGATGACCTTCGCCAAGGGCGTGAACTCCGGTTACGTCCCGCTCGGCGGTGTGGCCATCTCGCAGGAGATCGCGGAGACGTTCGGCAAGCGGCCCTACCCCGGCGGCCTCACCTACTCCGGCCACCCGCTGGCCTGCGCCGCCGCCGTCGCCACGATCAACGTGATGGCGGAGGAGGGCGTGGTGGAGAACGCCAAACGGCTCGGCGAGAGCGTCGTCGGCCCCGGCCTCGCCGAGCTGGCCGAGCGGCACCCGAGCGTCGGCGAGGTGCGCGGTGTCGGCATGTTCTGGGCGCTGGACCTGGTGAAGAACCGGGAGACCCGGGAGCCGCTGGTGCCGTACAACGCGGCCGGCGAGGCCAACGCCCCGATGGCCGCGTTCACGGCCGCCGCCAAGCGGCACGGTCTGTGGCCGTTCGTGAACATGAACCGCACCCACGTGGTCCCGCCGTGCAACGCGAGCGAGTCCGAGCTGAAGGAGGGGCTGGCCGCGCTCGACGCCGCGTTGAGCGTCGCCGACGAACACACGGTGTGACCGTACCGTGCCTGCCGCCGGGCGGGTCCGAACGCGTAAGGTGACGTGCTCGTAAGTAACAGCGACTCGCGTAGATCGCGAGTCCGTACGAGTACGTCACCCGGACGTGTGAGGAGAGGCACGGACATGCCCGGCAACGGCACCGTGACGCGCAGCACCCTGCGCCAGCAGATCGCGGACGCGCTCCGTGACGAGGTGCTGGCGGGCCGGCTGCGCCCGGGCCGGGCGTTCACCGTGAAGGAGATAGCCGACCAGTACGGCGTCTCCGCCACCCCCGTCCGCGAGGCGCTGGTCGACCTGTCCGCGCAGGGCATCCTGGAGGCCGACCAGCACCGCGGCTTCCGGGTGCCCGAGTACTCGGTCACCGACTACCGGAACATGATCGAGGCGCGCAGCCTGGTCACCGACGGCATGTTCCAGGCCCTCACCGCGGGCCACCCCGCCTTCCGCACCCCGCCGGGGGATCCCCGCACGACCGCGGCCCTGGCCACCGTGCGCCGCCGCGGCGAGGAGGCCCAGCGGGCCGCGAGCGCCGGCGACCTCACGGTCCTCATCGGCTACGACCTGCGCTTCTGGCGCGAGCTGAGCGCCCTTTTCGGCAACCCCTACCTCGGTGACTTCCTGCACCGCCTGCGCGTGCAGTCCTGGGTCTGCGCGGTGCAGCACCTGCTGCGCCTGCCGGACCTGCGCGGCCGGCTCTGGTCCGGGCACACCGAGCTGGTCGACGCGCTCGCCCGGCGCGAGGCCGAGACGGCCCGCGCGATCGTCGCCGCCTCCAACGCCGACTCGCTGGCGCTGCTGGAACACCTGACCAACGGGTAAGTGACCGGTACGGCCCATCCGGTCCGCACTCGAGGGAGCCGCCCCGGGGCCGTACCGACTACCCTTCCCTGACCACCTGCTGCCGCGTGACCGCGCGCCTGCCGACGTAGGAGCCCTCTTTTGGCCTGTGACCTGTGGCTGGTACCGCTCGTGGACGTGTTGTGCCACACCCCGGACAACCCCTTCGCCGAGGAACTCGCGCAGTACAACAAGGCGCTCGCCGAGGCCGGCCTGCCGCCGGTGCCGGTGTACCAGTACATGCCGGGCCTGTCCGGTGACGTCGCCCCGGTCGCCGGTTTCGACTACGACGCCCTGCACTTCCTGCGTCGCGCCCACCTGCTCCAGGTCTGCGGCCTGCCGGTGACCCCGGTGGACGAACTGGGCGGCGACTACGAGCAGTTGCTGGAGATGTTCGAGTCGACCGCCCAGCAGTCCCACCTGGTCTGGCACTACGACCACGCGGGCGCGTACGTCCCCGTGGACTTCCCGCACCCGCTGTCGAACGACGAACTCCTCGCGGGCGGCGGCCCGTTGGGCTCGTCCCAGACGCTGCTGCGGGAACTCCAGCACGTCGCCCCGGTCATCGGCATCGACCCGGCGAACCCCCCGGCGCCCCCCGCCCCGCCCACGGCCCCCACGGAGCTGGAGGAACCGGCCGTTCCGGCCCCGTACGACCCCAGTCCCTTCGCCCGCGAACGGCACGTCTGGCTGGGCCTGCACGCGGCGGCGACCCGCTCCCTGGCGCAGGGCTCGATGATCGTCTTCAGCTGACGTGCGACGCCGGGGCGGGAAGGCCGGCCGGGGTCACCGCACCGGCCGTCCCGTCAGATCCCGGTCCCCGGGCTGGAAAGGCGCCGTCAGAGGAACGAGTTGATCTCGATCGTCTCGTCGCGGCCCGGGCCCACGCCGATCGCGGAGATCGGCGCGCCGGACATCTCCTCCAGCGCCTTGACGTAGTTCTGGGCGTTCTTGGGGAGGTCGGAGAAGGACTTCGCCTTGCTGATGTCCTCGCTCCAGCCCGGCAGCATCTCGTAGACCGGCTTCGCGTGGTGGAAGTCGGTCTGGGAGTACGGCAGTTCCTCGACGCGCCTGCCGTCGATCTCGTAGGCCACGCAGACCGGGATCTGCTCCCAGCCGGTGAGGACGTCGAGCTTGGTGAGGAAGAAGTCGGTCAGGCCGTTGACGCGGGTGGCGTAGCGGGCGATGACCGCGTCGAACCAGCCGCAGCGGCGGTCGCGGCCGGTGGTGACACCGCGCTCGCCGCCGATGCGGCGCAGGGCCTCGCCGTCCTCGTCGAACAGCTCGGTCGGGAACGGACCCGCGCCGACGCGGGTCGTGTAGGCCTTGAGGATGCCGATGACCCGGCTGATCTTCGTCGGGCCCACGCCGGCACCGGTGCAGGCGCCGCCGGCGGTCGGGTTGCTGGACGTGACGAAGGGGTACGTGCCGTGGTCGATGTCCAGCAGCGTGCCCTGGCCGCCCTCGAAGAGGACGACCTTGTCGTCCTCCAGCGCCTGGTTGAGGACCAGGACCGTGTCGGCGACGTACGGCTTGATCTGCTCGGCGTAGCCCAGCAGCTCCTCCACCACCTGGCTCACGGCGATCGCGCGCCGGTTGTAGAGCTTGGTGAGGATCTGGTTCTTGACGTCGAGGGCCGCCTCGACCTTCTGGGTCAGGATCGACTCGTCGTACAGGTCCTGGACCCGGATGCCCACGCGGTTGATCTTGTCGGCGTAGGTCGGGCCGATGCCCCGCCCGGTCGTGCCGATCTTGCGCTTGCCGAGGAAGCGTTCCGTCACCTTGTCGACGGTCACGTTGTACGGCGTGATGATGTGCGCGTTACCACTGATCAGGAGCTTGGACGTGTCGACGCCACGCTCGTTCAGACCGCTCAGCTCGGAGAGCAGGACCGACGGGTCGACGACGACACCGTTACCGATGACCGGCGTACAGCCGGGCGACAGGATTCCGGAAGGGAGCAGGTGAAGCGCGTACTTCTGGTCGCCCACGACGACCGTGTGGCCGGCGTTGTTGCCGCCCTGGTAACGCACCACATAGTCGACGGAGCCACCGAGCAGGTCCGTCGCCTTTCCCTTGCCTTCGTCACCCCACTGAGCACCGAGCAGCACAAGTGCGGGCACGCGCGTACACCCCTTCCGGGCGGGGCATGTCCAAGGTCGGGGGCTTGGGCGTAAGGTTCACCGCCGCGTACCACCGCGACCGCCGTTGGTCGCACAACCGTCGGACCGGATGCCCCGGAATAGACGAAGCCCCTGGCGCAATAGCGCAAGGGGCTCTTGCACAAAGATGCTACCCGAGGAAGCGAGGCAGGACCGAGGTGGCGACTTTCGCGACGTCCGATCAGCTGCTGGTGATCATCGATCCATCGGCACGGCAGGCGGACGCAGAGTCCGTTCGGATCGCGAAAGACGTGCTCAGCGCGGGTGCGGCGGCGAAGGTGTGCCTGCCGGACGGCCCGGAGGAATTCGCCCGCGCGCTCGGCCGGAGGGGGTCCCGGCGGCCGGTCGTGATCGGGGACGACCGGGCGCTGGTGCGGGCCGTCACCCTGCTGCACCGGCAGCGGGAGCTGGCCGGATGCGCGCTGTCGGTGGTGCCGGTGGGGGACGCGGCGCTCGCGGAGTCGCTCGGGGTGCCCGGCGGGACGGTGGCGGCGGCGCGGGCGGTCCTGGACGGCGCGGCGCGGCGGCTGGACCTGCTGGTGGACGACAGCGACGGGGTCGTCCTGGGCACGCTGGGCATTCCGCCGGCGCGGCCGGCCGCCGCCGAGCCGGTCCCGGTCGCCGGGGAGCGGCCCTGGTACCGCTCCCTGGCCCGCACCCTCGCCCCCCGCACCGTCCGGCTGTCCGCCGTACCGTCCCCGCGCGTGACCCGGCTGCGGGTGGAGGTGGACGGGGAGACGGTGGTGGACCTGGACCAGCCGGTGGAGGCGGTGTCGGTGACACCGGGCCGGACCGGGACGGCGTCGGTGGAGGTGCGGCCCCTGTCGGTGGGCGCGGAGGCGACCCCGCTGCTGGCCTCCGGGCACACCGTGACGGTCACCGGAGCGGACTTCCGCTACCGGGCGGACGCGGCGGTCTCGGGCCCGGTACGGCGGCGGACGTGGCGGGTCCTGGCGGGCGCGTGGGCGCTCACGCTGCCCCGTACTTCTTCTCCCGGTACACCCGCCAGCGTTCCATCATCCCCGCCACGTCCCGCTCGATGAACTCGAAGAAGTCCAGCGTCTCGGCGAGCCGGCGACCCGCCGGGGTGTCGGCGCCGAGGCTCGTGACGCCCTCCCGCAGGGCGTCCTCCCAGCGCTTGATGATCGTCTCGCGGTTGGTCAGCGCCTCGTACCACTGGTCGCTGTGCACGCGGTACCGCTCCCGCCGGGAGCCGGGCTCGCGCTCGCGCGACACCAGGTGGACCTGGGCGAGGTAGCGCACGGCACCGGACACGGCCGCCGGGCTGATCTTCAGCTGTTCGCCCAGCTCGGCGGCGGTCAGGGTGCCGGTGTCCGAGGCGAGCAGCGCGGCGAGGACGCGGGCCGGCATGCGCGGCACGCCCGCCTCGACGAGCTGGGCCGCGAAGTGCTCCACGAACCGCGAGACCGCCTCCGGGTCCCGTCGCGTTGTCGGCTCCGTCATGCCCTCAGCCTATCCGGCATTCACCAGATTCCGTAACTTCACAAATTTCTGAAAGAAGCGTACGTTCGACGGCATGACCAAGGCAATCACGGTCTCCGGGCTGCACAAGTCCTTCGGCCGTACGCATGCGCTGGACGGCCTCGACCTGGACGTCGAGGCGGGCGAGGTCCACGGCTTCCTCGGCCCCAACGGCGCCGGCAAGTCCACGACGATCCGCGTACTCCTCGGCCTGCTGCGCGCCGACCGGGGCGCCGCCCAGGTGCTGGGCCGCGACCCCTGGCGCGACGCGGTCGAGGTGCACCGCCGGATCGCCTACGTGCCCGGTGACGTCACCCTGTGGCGCAACCTCTCCGGCGGCGAGGTCATCGACCTCTACGGCCGGCTGCGCGGAGGACTCGACCCGCGCCGGCGCGCCGAACTGCTCGACCGGTTCGAACTGGACCCGGCCAGGAAGGGCCGCACGTACTCCAAGGGCAACCGGCAGAAGGTCGCGCTCGTCGCCGCCTTCGCCTCCGATGTCGACCTGCTGATCCTGGACGAACCGACCTCGGGCCTGGACCCCCTGATGGAGGAGGTCTTCCGGCGCTGCGTCGAGGAGGAGCGGGAGCGCGGCCGTACCGTCCTGCTCTCCTCCCACATCCTCGGCGAGGTGGAGCGGCTGTGCGACCGGGTCAGCATCATCCGCAAGGGCCGCACGGTGGAGAGCGGCACGCTCGCCGACCTGCGCCATCTGACCCGGACCAGCGTGACCGCCGAACTCGCCGGGCCGCCCGACGGGCTGGACCGGCTCCCCGGCGTCCACGGCCTCGACGTCCAGGGCCGGCGCGTGCGCCTCCAGGTCGACACCGACCGGCTGGACGCCGTCCTGCGGCAGCTGACCGAGTCCGGCGTACGGTCCCTGACCTCCGCACCGCCCACGCTGGAGGAACTGTTCCTGCGGCACTACCAGGACACCGAGAGGGACGGGGTGCCGGCATGACCGCGCTCGCCGGCACCGGCACGCTGCTGCGCTTCTCGCTGCGCCGCGACCGCGCCCTGCTCCCGGCCTGGATCGCGGTGAACGCGCTGATGGTCCTGTCCATGCCGAAGTCGCTGCACAGCCTGTACGGCACCGAGGCCCAACGCGCCGACCTGCTGCGGCAGATGAGCACCAACAGCTCGCTGCGCGCGCTCGTCGGACCGGTCTTCGGCGACTCGCTCGGCGCCCTGACCGCCTGGCGCGTCGGCGTCTACGCGGGCGCGCTCGCGGCCGTGACGAGCCTGCTCGTGGTCGTCCGCCACACCCGGGACGAGGAGGAGACCGGCCGCCAGGAGCTGCTCTCCTCGGGCGCGGTGGGCCGCCGGACCCCGCTGACCGCCGCCCTGCTGACGGCGGCCACCGCCAACGCCGTGCTGGCCCTGCTGATCACCGCCGGGCTGTCCGCGCAGGGCGCCTCGGGCGCGCTGGCCTTCGGCCTCGGCGTGGCCGGCGTCGGCCTGCTGTTCGCGACGACGGCGGCGGTCGTCGCCCAGCTCACGGAGAGCGCCCGGCTGGCCCGGGGCCTGACGGCGGCGGTGCTCGGGGCGGCGTTCGTGCTGCGGGCGGCGGGGGATTCCGTCACGGACGACGGTTCCTCGGTGCTGACGTGGCTGTCCCCGCTGGGCTGGCTGGAGAACCTGCGCCCGTTCGCGGGCGAGCGCTGGTGGGTGCTGGCGTTGTTCGCGGCGGCCGTCGTCGCGCAGGGCGCGCTGGCCCACGTCCTCACCGGGCGCCGGGACACCGGCATGAGCTTCCTGCCGACCCGGCCGGGACCGGCCACCGGTCGCCTCGGCACGGCGGGCGCGCTGGCCTGGCGCCTGCAACGCGGCAGCGTGCTCGGCTGGTCGGCCGGCTTCCTCGTCGCCGGTGTCGTCTACGGCGGCCTGACGGACGGCGCGGCCGACCTGGTCCGCGACAACGCGGGCGCGCGGCGGATCTTCGAGCGGACGGGCGGGCACAGCGGGATCACGGACGCCTTCCTCGCCTCGATGACCGGCATGCTCGGCATGGTCGCCGCGCTGTACGTCGTCGCCTCCGTGCTGCGCCTGCACGGCGAGGAGACCTCGGGCCGCGCCGAACCGGTACTGGCCTGCGCGGTGAGCCGTCTGCGCTGGGCCGCGGGCCACCTGGTGACCGCCTTCGGCGGCTCGGCCCTGCTCATGCTCCTGGCCGGCCTGGGGCTCACCCTGGGCCACGGCGGACGGCCGGGCCCCCTCCTGGCGGCCTGCCTCGTCCAGCTCCCGGCGATCTGGCTGACCGGCGCCGTCACCCTGCTCCTCTACGCCCTCACCCCCCGCCTGGCCCCGGCCGCCTGGGGCGTGGCCGTGGCACTCCTGCTGCTCGGCTGGGTGGGCCCGGCCCTGAACGCCCCCCGGTCCGTGCTGGACCTCTCCCCCTTCACCCACCTGCCGAAGCTGCCGGGCGGCCCGCTGGAGTGGGCCCCGGTCCTGACCCTGCTGGGCCTGGCCGCGCTGCTGACGGCGGCGGGACTGGCGGGGCTGCGGCGCAGGGACATGACGGTCTGAGGCAGGGGGAGCGGGGGGACTCCTGCTCAGCGCACCTCCACGCGCAGTCCCTCCAGGCCACGGATCACGAAGTTCGGCTTGCGGGCCGGTTCCTCGGCCAGGGTCAGGGCCGGGGCCTGCCGGAGGAGGGCCGTCATGGATGCCTCCAGCTCCATGCGGGCCAGGGGGGCGCCGATGCAGTAGTGGATGCCCGCGCTGAAGGAGATGTGCGGGTTGTCCTTCCGGGTGAGGTCCAGCCGGGCGGGGTCGGTGAAGACCGCCGGGTCGTGGTTGGCGGAGCCGAAGAGCATGGCGATCTCGGAGCCCCTCGGGATCACGGTGCCGTCGATCTCGATGTCGTCCAGGACCCAGCGTTCGAAGAGCTGGAGCGGGGTGTCGTAGCGCATCAGCTCCTCGATCGCGGAGGGGATCAGGGAGTGGTCGGCGCGGAGGGCCGCGAGCTGGTCCGGGTGGCGGAACAGCGCCCACCAGCCGTTCACCGTCGCGTTGACCGTCGCCTCGTGGCCCGCGTTGAGGAGCAGCACCGCCGTGGAGATCATCTCCTGCTCCGTGAGGCGGTCCCCTTCGTCGTGCGCCGCGATCAGCCCCGAGACCAGGTCCTCGCCCGGCTCCTCGCGGCGGGCCGCGATCAGCTCCCGCAGAAAGCCGGAGAACTCCACCGACGCCCGCACCGCCCGCGCCGCCGTCTCCTCGGACGGGTTCAGCTCGTACATGCCGCAGATCGCCGCCGACCAGGGGCGCAGCTGCCCCCGGTCCGCCTCCGGGATGCCCAGCATCTCCGCGATCACGGCCACCGGCAGCGGCTCCGCCACGTCCGCGAGCAGATCACCGCCGCCGTTGCCGACCAGGGCGGCCACCAGGTCGTCCGCCAGGCCCCGCACATACGGCCGCAGCCGCTCGACCGTGCGCGGGGTGAACGCCTTCGACACCAGCCGCCGGATCCGGGTGTGGTCCGGCGGCTCCAGGTCGAGCATGCCGTGGTCGTTGAGGGTGTGGAACGGCTCGTGCTCCGGCGGGGGCGGGGTACGGCCGAACTCCTCGTGGCCGAAGCGGTGCTGGTACGTCCGGCCCAGCCGGCGGTCGCGCAGCAGCGCCGAGACGTCCGCGTGGTGCGGGACCAGCCACTGGTCGGTCGGCTCGTACCGGATCACCCGGCCGCGAGCCCGCAGCTGCGCGTAGGCCGGGTACGGGTCGGCGACGAACGCCGGGTCCCAGGGATCGAACGCGAGGTCGTCGGGGCCTGCCATGCGGGGACGCTAGCGCGCCGGGCGACGTCTGACCAGGGGGGCCTGCCCGCACGGTGCGGACCTTCACGGCTCACACGACGGGCCCGACGCCGGCGTGCGGGCTGATGTCGACGTGCACGTGCGCTCAGATCTGGTCCGCGACGAGGACGTAGTCGTAGTACAGGGGGTCGCCCTCCTCGTCCACCGGGTACTCGTAGCTGCTCTGGTTCGCGAGGATCACCTTCAGCTCGGGCAGGGCGTCAAAGCCGAGGTCGTTCTCCTCGATGGTGTGGCCCCGTGCCGCGAGTTGCTCGAAGAGGTCCTCACTCGGGGTGCGGAAGACGTCGAGCCCGTCGAGCATCACCCGGACATCGGCGTCCTCCTTCCGGAAACGGATCAGCTCCACTCCGCTCAGGGTGCCTTTGCTGAAACCGAGCACCATGTCCATCTGGGAGTCGTCGTGCGTGAGGACGATCTGCCCCGGCTCCTCGTCGGCGGAGGCGGTCCGGAAAAGGCCCCACTCCTCCGCTGCTGCGCGCGCCTCATCGACCGACATGCCGAGCCGGAAACGCCCGACGCCGACATGCGGCACCAGTTCCAGTTCCATGTTCACTCCCTCGATCACGCGCCCCGGATCCTCACGCCAGCAGGGCGCTCTCGTCGATGGTCCAGCCTCGCTTCTTGAGCATGTCCTGAAGCGGCTTGTTGTGCTTCAGGCCGGCCACCATCTCCTCGATGTGCCGATCGTACTTACCGGGGAACCGCCGCTTGATGTCGTCGATGTCCATCCGCATGGCTTCGGTGATGCGCCCCTGGTTGATCAGCTCACGCTGATACTGCTGCCAGGCCTGGGCCTGCAGGTGGTAACCCGTGCTGTACAGCTTCTCGTGGTCGGCCTGCTCCATGCGGATGGCCGGTCCGTTGTTGACCTTCTGCTTTTTGTGGGGCTTGTTGGCTATGTAGAAACCGGGCTCGATGACGTCCTTGTACGCGGACTTGGCCGGGATGTGATTGACCTCCATTTTCTGCGGGTACTTCTGGCCGTTCGCCATCCGGTTCGACGGAAGCAGTCCGCCGTACCATCCGCCGTCCTGCGTGCACCCCTTGGCGACCAGACCCTCCGGGTCCATCCAGGTGCAGGGGTTGACGACGTACGCGGCCGGGTTCGGGGCGGGTACGAGGCCCAGCGGGTCCGCCGAGACGTAGCGGGCCGTCTCGGGGTCGTAGTGCCGGTGCAGGTTGTAGTGCAGGCCCGTCTCGGGGTCGGCGTACTGGCCGGGGAAGCGCAGCGGCGTATGGGCACGGGCGTCGCGGTTGCGGGCCGTGATGCCCCAGATGGTGGAGCGCTTGTACCAGGCGACGTCGCCCCGCTCGTCCACGAGTTCGGTCGGGGTGCCGACGAGGTCGGTGACGATGGCGAAGAACCGGCTGTCCACCTCGCACTGACCGGCGTCGGCCGGCAGCCGGCGCTCCAACTGGGCCAGCGGTTGCGGCCCTTCGTACTCCCAGGTCAGCGTCACGCCGGTGGCCGTGTCGGTCTCCTCGGCCAGCTGGGTTCCGTCCCAGGCGAAACGGACCGTGGCCGCGACGCCCCGCCCGTCGGGGCGCATGCGGTGCTTGGCGGTGCGGCGGCCGAGCGCGTCGTAGGTGTAGCGCCACTCGGTGCCGTCGGGAGTGGTGCAGGAGACCAGGCGGTCCTCCGCGTCCCAGGTGTACCGCCAGGTGTCGGGCTTGCGGGACAGGCGCCGCTTCTGGCGCAGCACGACACGTCCGGCGCCGTCGTACTCGTAGCGCACACCGTCCCCGTCGAGCAGCCGCGTCCCGTCGTAGACCCGCGTGCCACGGCTCCCGGAGTGGGGCGCCCGGTCGGGCCAGTGGGCGTCCGTCTGGTTCCCGGCGGCGTCATAGGCGTAGCGCTCCGACCAGTCGCCCGCGGTGACGCCGAGCGGACGCCCCACGGGGTCGAGGTCGATGTGCCAGGCCGGCCCGTCCTGCCGGTCCGTGATGTCCGTCAGGAAACCGTCGGCCCGGTAACCGTAGGAGCGGTCGCGGAGCGTGCCGCGGGGCGTCGTCAGCGACCGGGCCGCGAGGCGGCCGGTCACGTCCCACTCGGAGATGAGCGTCACGGGTGCCGGCCCGGGGCCGACCGTGCGCCGCGTCTCGCGGCCCAGCAGGTCGTGGGTGAAGCCGACCGTGTGTCCGGCGAGGTCCACGCGCACCCTGTTGCCCGCGCTGTCGTAGGAGTACGACGTCGTGGCCCCGGTCGGTGTGGTGCGCGAGATCAGTTCGCCGTGCCGGTCGTAACCGAACCGCATGCTGCGCCCGTCGACGGTCTCCGCCAGCAGACGGCCCAGGGCGTCGCGCTCCAGGGTGAGCGAGGAGGCCGGGGAGACGGCGGCGACCAGCCGGTCGGCCTCGTCGTAGGTGTAGCGGGTGACCACTCCGCCGGCGTCCTTCGCCAGCACATTGCCCACCGCGTCGAAGGTGAAGGCGATGCGCTGACCGAGCGGTGTCGTCCGGGCGACCAGGCGGCCCGCTGCGTCGTACTCGTAGCGCGTGGTGCGTCCGTCGAAGTCGGTCTCCGAGTCGGTGCGGCCGGAGGGGTCGTACCGGTAACTCCACACCTTTCCCTGCGGGTTGCGGACCGTGCTGATCCGCAGCTCGGTGTCGTACGTGAACGCGTACCGCGCCCCGTCCGGGCCCGTGCGTGCGGCGAGCAGGTCGAACCAGGTGTACTCGAAGCGGGTCACGCCGCCGAGCGGGTCGGCGTGGGTGAGGCAGTTGCCCTCTTCGTCGTACGTCCACGACTCCGTGGCCCCGTCCGGTGCCGTACGCCGGGTCAGCCAGCCGTCCGCCGTCCACTCCAGCCGGGTCACGGAACCCGCCGGGTCGACCGACTCGTACGGCCGGCCGAAGACGTCCCGGCGCACCGTGTAGGTGGCGCCGCGGGGGTCGGTGACCGAGAGGGTCAGGCCCGCCTCGTCGTGGGTGCGGGTCTCCGTCTCGCCGGTCGGGAACGTGACCGTGGCCACGGCGCCCGTCACGTGGTGGGTGAACGTGGTCGCGGTGCCGTCCGGGGCGACGACCGCGGTGCGGTTGCCCCGCTCGTCGAAGACGTTGCGCCACACGCTGCCGTCCGGTCCGGTCGTCGTCTCCGGCAGGTGCAGCGCGTTGTACGTGGCCGAGGCCCGGCGTCCGTCCGGGTAGTGGACGGTCAGGAGGTTGCCGGCGTCGTCGTACGTGAACCGGGAGGTGTGTCCCAGCTCGTCGGTGCGGGACAGCAGGTTGTCGTAACGGTCCCACTCGAAGTGCACGGTGTTGCCGAGCGGGTCGGTCTCGCTGAGCGTCTGGCGGAGCTGGTTGAAGCGGGTGACGGTGACCGCGCCGGTGGAGTCGGTGAAGCGGGTCTCGCGGGCGGCGGTGTCGTAGGCGAAGCGCGAGGAGAGCGCGCCGTCGGGGCCGATCGTCTCCACGACCCGGCCGGCCGGGTCGTACACATAGCGGTACGTGTGGCCGTTGCGGTCGGTCCACGAGGTGACGCGGTGCTCGTCGTCGTAGGTGAACCGCAGGGGCACGCCCCGGGAGCCCGAGACTCCCACCAGGTCGTGCGACGCGTCGTACGCGAACGAGGCCACCCGGACCGGGCCGTCGGGGGTCTGCACGTCGAGGGCCGTGACCCGGGCGAGATCCGCGTCCCGGGTGACGCGCACCCGGTAACCGCCCTCGTGGACGAGGGTCGTGGGCAGGCCGTCGTCGTCGCGGACGAACCGTATGCCGTTGCCGTTGCGGTCCTCGATGTCCGTGAGCCAGTACAGGCCGCCCGAGGAGTACGGGCTGCCGGTGAAGCGGCGGGTCAGACCGGAGCGGATGTCGGTCGTGGCGTACGTGACCTCGCCGAGCGCCGAACGCTCCACGAAGGTGAGGGCGATCCGCTCGCCCTCCGTCGGCAGCACCTCCTCGCCCGCCTCGTGCGGCAGGCGCGGATAGACGAGCAGGGACCCGTCGGGGCGGGCCCACACCGCGCCGGTGCCGGCCGGCTCCAGCCGCTCGTCCAGGGTGGAGGCCCAGCCGGGGCCGAAGCAGTGCCCGTACCCGTAGCCGGATATGTGGGTACGCCACACCACCAGTGGCAGCACGCCGGGGAGAGCGAGGTCCGTCTGGGAGAGCACCATCTCGCCGCTCGCGAGGTCGACCGGGTCGGTCTTGCAGCGGCGCTGCCCCAGGGCGATCGCCTTCTCGCGGACGCTGTCCAGCGCCGTGCGCAGCGACGGGGGGCGCCTGCGGCCCGGTCCGCCGGCCCGCCCGTGGCCGCCGCCGTCGCCGCCCTTCTTGCCGCCGTCGATGGCGTTGACCCGGTCGCGGACGCCGAGGTCGATGCCCTTGTGCAGGCGGGAGGTGGCCTTCACCCGCTCCGGGATGGTCTCGGTGACATGCTTGGCGATCTTGGACAGGGCCTTCTCCGTGCCCTTCAGGGCGCCTTCGAGGACCGAGTCGAAGGCCTTGGTGAAGGGGTCCCTGCCGTGCGTGCGGCCGAAGGCGCCCCGGGCCTTCACCAGCGAGCCCGAGCCGGCCCGGTGCAGCTCGCCACCGTGGAAGGAGACCTTGCCGGCGCCGTCCTCGAACTCGACGTGGTCGATGACGGTCCGCTTGCCGGCCCCGCCCCCGCCGCCGGCCCCGCCGCCGCCTCCGGCGGAGGCCAGCTGCATGCCGCCGCCGTGCCTGCCGCCGGGCCCGCCCGGGCCGCCGGCGCCGTCCGAGTGACCGTCGCCCGGCGCGGGCGGCAGCGAGAAGGCGCCGTCCACCAGGTCGAAGACCATGTCCTCGACCATCGCCTCCAGCTTGGCGTTGACCGGCTCGGTCACCCGCGCCACCAGCTCGTCCACGATCCGGTCGGCGGCCTCGTCGATGATCCGTTTGACCGCCTGGCGCAGGGCCGCGGTCTCGGCCGCCCCGATGACCGCCGACAGACCACCGGTGACGACGGCCAGACCCACCGAGATGCCCAACGAGGCGGCCATCGCGCCGAGTTCTATCTCGGCCTTGGTCTTCATCCCGAAGATGATGTCCGCGACCACATCGCACGCGTCCGCGAACAGCCGGGCTATCTCGGGGACCTTCTCCAGGTGCCCCGCCTTGACGTGCGACCAGTGCTTCTCCATCGCATCGACGGCCCACCCCTGCGACGAGGACAGGATCCGGGACACCGCCAGGTGCGCGTCACCGCCATGGCCCTCGAACTTGTCCGCGAAGTCCCGCATGGCGTCGGCCATTTCGCGGTAGTCGTCCTCGTCGACGTTCGGCCAGTTGATCCCGATGAAGTCCAGGATCTCGTCGGCCCATCCGGGCAGAACGTAGCCCATCCCCCGTGCGCCTTCCCGTCACCTCGAAGCCGTTCGCACATGCGATCCGCATGCATACACCTTCGAACACTAGTCGGCAACAGAGGGGCCACGCACGTGACATGACGCTAGGTCAGCCCGGCGTCACCAGCCGCGCCTCGTACGCGAACACCGCCGCCTGGGTGCGGTCGCGCAGGCCCAGCTTCACCAGGATCCGGCTCACATGGGTCTTGATCGTCGACTCCGCCACCACCAGGCGGCCGGCGATCTCCGCGTTCGACAGGCCCTGGGCGATCAGGACCAGTACCTCGGTCTCACGTTCCGTCAGCTCCCCGTACGCCGCCTGGGCCGCCGGCACCAGCCGCGGGCTGTCCGCCAGGCGGGAGAACTCCGTGATCAGGCGCCGGGTGACCGTGGGGGCCAGCAGGGCCTCGCCCGCCGCCACCACCCGCACCCCGTCGGCCAGCTGGCGCGCCGAGGCGTCCTTGAGGAGGAAGCCGGAGGCTCCCGCGCGCAGCGCCTGGTACACGTACTCGTCCAGGTCGAACGTGGTCAGCACCAGCACCTTCGCCGTCTCGTCGGCCGCGACGATCTCCCGGGTCGCCTCGATGCCGTTCAGCTCGGGCATGCGGATGTCCATCAGGACGACGTCCGGGGACAGTTCGCGGACCCGGTCCACCGCCTCCCGCCCGTTGACCGCCTCACCGACGACCTCGATGCCCGGCATCGCGTTCAGCAGCACCGAGAATCCCTCGCGGACCATCATCTGGTCGTCCGCGATCAGCACACGGATCGTCATGCCCCGCCCTCGATCGCGGGGGCCGCCGCCGGCACCGGCAGGAACACGGCCACCTCGTAGCCCCCCTCGTCCGTGGCACCCGCCGTCATCTCGCCGTTCAGCATCGAGACCCGCTCCCGCATGCCCGTGATGCCGTGCCCGGCCCCGGGCGAGGGCTTGACCAGACGCGGCGCCGGCGCCGGGCCGTTGACTATGCGCAGGCCCAGACCGCCCAGGACATAGCCGATCTCCACCCGTGCGCCCGCCCCCGGCGCGTGACGCAGGGTGTTGCTCAGCGCCTCCTGCACGATGCGGTACGCCGACAGCTCCACCCCCTGCGGCAGCTCCCGCACGGCGCCGGTCACCGCCTTCTCCACCTCCAGACCGGCCTCCCGCACGTTCGCGAGCAGCCCGTCCAGGTCGGCCAGGGTGGGCTGCGGGGCGTCCGGGGCCTCGTAGTCCTCGGCGCGGACCACCCCGAGCACCCGGCGCAGCTCGGTCAGCGCCGCCACCGCGTTCTCCCGGATGGTGGCGAACGCCTTCTCCAGCTCCGGCGGCGGGTTCTCCACCCGGTACGGCGCGGCCTCCGCCTGGATGGCGACCACCGACATGTGGTGGGCGACCACGTCGTGCAGCTCCCGGGCGATCGTCGTGCGCTCCTCCAGCAGGGTGCGCCGCGAACGCTCGTGCTCGGTCACCGACTGCTGGGCGGTGACCTCCTGCTCGGCCTCCCGGCGCACGTGCCGGACCGTGACGACCAGCAGGGCCAGCGCGGACAGCACCAGCATCGGGCCGGTGTCGGTGTTGTCGTTGCCGTAGCCGAAGAGGGTCTCGGCCCAGAAGCCGTACAGCGCGGTGAGCAGCCACATCCAGCCCGCCGTGCGCGGGCGGGTCCGGCACGCCACGATCGTGAGCACCAGCAGGTGGGAGACGAAGCCGCCCGGCGGCCAGGGCCGGCCGCCCCAGTCGCCGCTGAAGACCGAGGCGACCGTCGTCGCGGCGAACGACAGCCAGAACGCACCGACCGGACGCACCAGGGTCAGCAGCACCGGGGCCAGGGCGAGCAGCCCGCACAGCAGGGACGGCCCGCCGATGTCGGTGTCCACCGTGCCGACGAGCAGCGCCACGAGCCCGCCGGCCACCACCACCGCGTGCGGGGTCCAGGCCGCGCGGGCCCGCATCCGGTCGGACAGGTGGCGGGTGAGGCGGCCGTCCACCGCCATGCGGGGCAGCGGCCGGTAGGCGAAGGCCTCGTGGAACAGGTCCTGCCGCAGGCCGCGCAGGGCGTCCACGGCCAGCCGGAACTCAGGACTGCGCGGCCGGCCGGCCGCGCCCGGCGGTGTCGTCTGCGTGTGGGTCGTCTCCGTCACGTGCCACACGGTAAGCGGGCACCGGACTCCCGGTCGTCCCCTTGGAGGGGGGTCCTCGGGGGTCCGTCTCAAGTACTACGGAGGCCGTGGGGTACGCCGGCTGTCACCAGGCGAGCTGGGCGATCTCCTCCGCCACCACCGCGCAGGCGTCCGCCGCCGGGTCGATCAGCGGGAAGTGGCCCACGTCCTCCAGGAGGGTCAGGCCGACCATCTCGCCCGCCTTCGCCGCGGCATCCGCGTAGGACTCGGCCACCGGCTGGGGTACGACCAGGTCGGTGCGGCCCTGGACGAGGGTCGTGGCGATGCCCGTCGGCAGGAGCAGCACCGGGTCCGCGTACGGGCGGCGGCCGGTGAAGGCTTCCGGTCCGCCGAGGAGTTGCAGGGACGCGTGCGCGCAGACCTCCAGCTTCTCCGCCACCTCGAAGTCCGCGATCGGGGCGAGCGCGACGACACCCCGCAGATCGGCCGGGCCGTCGGTGCGCCACGGGGCGTCCGGGGGGAGGACATGGCGGGCCGCCGCCCACAGCGCCAGATGCCCGCCCGCCGAGTGGCCGGTGAGGACCGTGCGGCGCGGGTCCGCCTGCGGCAGCGCCGCGCGGACCAGGGCCGGCAGGGCGTCCAGGGCCGCCGCCACGTCGTCGAAGGTGTCGGGCCAGCGGCCGGCCGGCGGGGTGCCGTCGTCCGGGGTGCCGGCCGGCTCCTCGCCGCCCCGTCTGTACTCGACGTTGGCCACCGCGAAGCCCCTGCGGGCCAGGTAGTCCGCGAAGGGGGTGATGTGGCGGCGGTCGTAGCGGGCGCGCCAGGCGCCGCCGTGCAGGACCACGACCAGCGGGGCGAGGGCGCCGGGGGCGGCGGAGTCCGGGCCGGGGCGGGGAGCGTAGAAGTCGATCACCTGGTCGGGGTGGTCACCGTACGCGGCGGTGACGTCGGGGTCGACCGGGGAGTGCGAGAAGGCCGACTCCTCTTCGGCGGCGGCGCGGGCTGCGGCGGCGTCGTCCGGCATGCTCCAACCTCTCAGCGACGATGGGGACCGCCCAGGCTTTCGGCACTGGCGGAGGGTTTGGCGGACCAGGTGGGGAATCGGCCGTTGGCGGGGACGGTACCAGGCCGGTGACGTGCGGGGACACGGGGATCTGACGCAGGGTGAGGTGGCCCGGTGCTCCGTACCCCGAACGGCCCGGTGCGGGGGCGGGGGAACCGGGTCCGCGCCCGGCGCCCGCCCCCGCGCCCGCCCTACGTCAGCTCCTCCCCCAGGACCCGCGCCGCCCGCTCCACGTCCCGGAAGCCCACGTACAGCGGGGTGAAGCCGAAGCGGAGGACGTCCGGGTGCCGGAAGTCGCCCACCACGCCCCGGGCGATCAGGCGTTTCATCACCTCGCCCGCGTCCGGGCAGCGCAGGGCGATCTGGCTGCCCCGCTCCGCGTGCCGCCCGGGGGTCACGCACTCCACCCGGCCCGGCTCGGTGTACTCGTCCACGCACCGCAGGAAGAAGTCCGTCAGCGCCAGGGACTTGGCGCGGACGGCCTCGACGGACACCCCGTCCCAGACGTCGAGGGCGGCCTCCAGCGCCAGCAGGGAGAGGATGTCCGGGGTGCCGACCCGGCCGCGCACCGCGCCCGCCGCCGGGGTGTACGACGGGCTCATGCCGAACGGCTCGGCGTGGGAGTTCCAGCCGGGCAGCGGGGAGTCGAAGCGGTCCTGCAGCTCCCGGCGCACGTACAGGTACGCGGGGGAACCCGGGCCGCCGTTCAGGTACTTGTAGGTGCAGCCGACGGCGAGGTCCACGCCGTGCTCGTCCAGGCCCACCGGCAGCGCGCCCGCGCTGTGGCACAGGTCCCAGACCGCCAGCGCCCCGCGGGCGTGGACGGCGGCGGTGAGCGCGGGCAGGTCGTGCAGCCGGCCGGTGCGGTAGTCGACGTGGTTGAGCAGCACGGCGGCGGTGCGCTCGCTCAGCGCCGACGGCACCTCGGCCGGGGCCACCGGGCGCAGGGTGCGTCCGGTGAGCCGGGCCGCCGACTCGGCGATGTAGCCGTCGGTGGGGAAGGTCGTCGCGTCCACCAGGAGTTCGTCGCGGTCCTCGCCCGCCATGCGGATCGCGGCGACCAGTGCCTTGAAGACGTTGACGCTGGTGGAGTCGCCGACGACGATCTGGCCGGGCGCCGCGCCGACGAGCGGGGCGATCCGGTCGCCGATCCGCTCGGGCGCCGTCCACCAGCCGCTCTCCTCCCAGGAGCGGATGCGCAGTTCGCCCCACTGGCGGCGGACGACGTCCGCGACCCGGTCGGGGACGTGCGCGGGGAGGGCGCCGAGGGAGTTGCCGTCGAGGTAGACCACCTCGTCGAGGACGAAGCGGTCCCGCAGGGCGGCCAGTTCGTCGGCCTCGTCCAGCTCCTTCGCGAGCAGGGGCAGCTCAGACATGGGACCTCGCCGTCCACAGCTCGGGGAACACGTTCTTGCGGGCGCGCTTCTCCAGCCAGGCCACACCGGCGGAGCCACCCGTGCCGGCCTTGGCGCCCATCGCGCGCCGGGTGGCCACCAGGTGGTCGTTGCGCCAGCGCCAGACCAGTTCGGCCACATCGCTCAACGCCTCGCCGAGGCGGGCGAGTTCGGCGTTCTGGTCGCCGGAGTAGATCTCGGCCCAGGCCGCCTCGACGGCGTCGGAGGGCTCGTAGCGCAGGGAGACGTCGCGGTGCAGCACGGAGTCGGGGATGGCGTGGCCGCGGCGTGCGAGGAGCCGCACCACCTCGTCGTACAGGCTCGGCTCGTGCAGCGCCTTCTCCAGTTCCGCGTGGACGCGCGGGGCGCCGCGGTGCGGGACGAGCATGGACGCGGACTTCTCGCCGAGCAGGAACTCCAGGCGCCGGTACATCGCCGACTGGAAGCCGGAGCCCTCGCCGAGGGCGCCGCGGTAGGAGTTGAACTGTGCCGGGGTCAGCTGACCGAGCGGCTTCCAGGAGGCGTTCAGGGCCTCCAGCTCGCGCACGGAACGCTTCAGCGCGGCCAGCGCGGTCGGCACGTCGTCCGCGCGGAGGGCCTGCGCGGCCGTCTCCCACTCGTGCACGATGACCGTGAACCACAGCTCCATGACCTGGGTGGTCACCAGGAAGACCATCTCTCCGGGGTCGTCGGAGAGGGTGTGCTGGAGATGGGTGAGGACGTCCGCCTTGACGTAGTCCTCGTACGGCGTCGTCCCCGCGAAATCGAGATTCGGGGTCTCGGGCTCAGCGGCCTCATAAGGGGGGTGAGCCTGTTGGGACATCGCTGTCTCCTGTTGTCACTCCGGGTAGCGGTCCGCCCCTGCCGATGCCGGCACGGGGGCCCCGGTCCCCATACGGAATCCTCCGCAATCACCCCCGATACGGCAAGGCCGATCATGCCTGGTGCCGGGCGCCGCCACCGACACCGACCACAGAAGGGTGGACGTCCAGGAGGGGCTGCTCCACTCCGACTGGCTGCGCAAGTACGTGCAGAACAGCGCGGCCGGAGTCCTGGACGTCTCCGCCC
>NZ_JBEXKG010000079.1:0-35645 GCF_040609555.1 Streptomyces sp. NPDC004658 | reverse complement strand
CCGGCGCGCCGAGGCCCTGCTGGCGCCGGTGCTGCCCCGGCGCCGCGCCCCCGAGGACGTCCCGCTCGACGCGGTGGCCGCACCCGACGGCACGGAACTCTTCTTCTGCGCCACCGGCCGCCCCGGACTCCCCGACTGGCGTGCCGACTTCGAGGACCTGGCGGACGTCCCCGGGCCGCCCGCCCGCATCGACCACCTCGCCCTCGTCCAGCCCTGGCACCACTTCGACGAGGCGACGCTGTTCCACCGCAGCGTCCTCGGCCTGCACGCCCAGGAGAGCGTCGACCTCGCCGACCCCTACGGTCTCCTGCGCAGCCGTGCCGTCACCAACGCCGACGGCAGCGTCCGCATCGCCCTCGCGGTCGGCGCGGCCCCGGGTGACGACACCGCGCACGCGGCGCACATCGCCCTCGCCGTGGACGACGTGGTGGCCGCCGCCCGGGCCTTCCGCGCGGCAGGGGGACGGCTGCTGCCGATACCGGCCAACTACCACGACGACCTGGCCGCACGGTACGAGTTCGCCGACGGGGAGCTGGAGACGTACCGCGACCTCGGCATCCTCTACGACCGCGACGCGGGCGGCGCCTTCCGGCACTGCTACACCGAGACCGTCGGCCGGGTCTTCTTCGAGCTGGTCCAGCGCGATCCGGGCTACGAGGGGTACGGCGCCGCGAACGCGCCGGTGCGGCTGGCGGCCCAGCACGCGGTGCGGGGCCTCACGGGCGGCTGACGGCACGGGTGACACCGGCGATCACCGTCGTCGCCAGGATCCAGCCGGCGAGGACGAGGACGTAGGCGAGCACCTGCCAGCCGCCGCGCGGTGCGAACGCGGAGTCCTGCCCGAAGGAGATCACCGGCAGCAGCAGGTCGAGCGTGTAGAACACCGGTTGGAACGGCGGTGCCTCGCCCGCCTTCAGCGGCGGGGGGTGGTGCAGCGCGAAGGCGACGGAACCGAGCGCGAGCAGTGACAGCAGCCAGCCGGCGGCGCGCAGCGGCCGGAAGCCGTAGCCGACGGTGACGTCCTGGACCAGACCCCACAGCCGGCCGTACCAGGGGAGGGTGCGGCGGTGCCGGCGCTGTTTGGCGAGCTGTACCAGCCGGGCCGCGTGGTCGTCGCCGACGCGCCGGTAGGCGGCCGTCAACTGCTCGTACGCGTGCGGGCTGTATCCGTCGCGGTCCCGCTCCAGCATGGGCAGGCGGCGCTCGGCGGGCTCGTGCGGGACGAGGGAGGTGTACGACAGGTGGTTGAGGAGGACCTCGCCGGGTGCCGACTCCGGTTCCAGGAACAGCACGTCGATCTGCGCGCGGCGCAGGTTGAGGGCGCCGTCCATGGCAGGCCCCTCGCGCAGCCAGAGTTCGCCGATGGCCGTGCTGCTGGCCCGCAGCGCCGAACCGCCCGGATGGGAGAGGGCGGTGTACGACAGGTCGAGCCGCCCGGCTATACGGGAGCCCCGCAGGCCCATCGAGCCGCGCACCCGCGCGTACCGCACCAGCATGTCGCCGCCGACGGCGAAGGTCTCCGCCTCCAGCGCGGCGCCCCGGGGGTTGTCGAGCCGCGCCTCGCCGAGGTTGACCGACCCGGCGACGGTCGCGCCGCTCAGCCGGATCTGCCCCCGGGTGCGCAACCCCGGCGCCCACAGATCGGCACCGACCGCCGCCTGGTTGAGCTGGAGCACCGGCTCCTCCGCGTCCGGCGCGGCCACCTCGGCGCCCTCCAGGTACAGGCTGCCGGCGATCCGGGCGCCGCCCAGCCGCACGATTCCCGCGCACCGGGCGCGGGTCAGCCGCACGACGCCGTCGACCTGCACGGCGTGGGCGACCAGTCCGGGCAGGGCGGACTCGCTGAGGTTGAGTTCACGGAGCCGGGCGGCGTGGCACCGCGGGGCCTCGTCGAAGTGGCAGTGCCGCAGCCGTACCGGGTGGTCGATGGTCGCGTACTGCAGATCCAGCCGGCCCGTGATCCGGGCGCCCGCCAGACTGAGCGCGGCCGTCTCCCCCTCCTGCCGGGGCCCGTCGAGGAGCAGCGCCCGCAGCACCCGGGCGCGCACGGTCCGTTCGGCGCCCCAGCCCGCCCCGTCGGCGGGGTCCTCGTCGGGCGCCCCCCGGAAGTCCACGGCCTCCCCGCGCGGGAACGCCCGCCACACCCGTTCCTCGGCCGCCGTCAGATCGTCGATCTCCACCAGCGGGACTCTCACCCGGCGGGCAGGCACCTGTCAATCCGCTCCCGCTGCCGGGGCGTTGCACGCGGGTGCCGCCGGGGCCGGTGGCGGCGGCGGCCCTGCCGGGGTGGTCCGCGGCGCGCTCGCCGATGAGGGCGGCACCCGTGCCCCGCGGGTGGGCGCGCAGGGCGGCCTCGGCGTGCTCGGCGGGGATGAAGGCGACGAGCCGGCCCTTGCCCGACCATCCGGTGGTCGTGCCGTTGCACGCGTGTGCCCCCGGTGCGCCGTTGTCGGCGGACCGGGGGCACACGGCTGAGCGGTGCCGGCTACGGCCGGACGTTCCACTCCGCGATCACCGGGCGGTCGTGCTCCGTGGACAGACGGCTGACCGTGCCCGTGGCCAGCTGGAACAGCCGGCCCTCGGCGGGCGGCAGGCCCAGCCGGCGCGCGGTGAGGACGCGCAGGAAGTGGGCGTGGGCGACGAGGATCACGTCCCCCTCGGCCAGGGCCGGGGACAGGCGGGCCAGGACCCGGTCGGCGCGGTCGCCGATCTGATCCGGTGACTCGCCCGGGTGCCCCTCGGGCCCCGGCGGCACGCCGTCGGTCCACAGGTCCCAGTCGGGCCGGGAGCGGTGGATCTCGGCGGTGGTGATGCCCTCGTAGCCGCCGTAGTCCCACTCGTGCAGGTCGGGGTCGGGCACGACCCCGGGTATGCCCGCCAGTTCGGCGGTGCGCAGGGCGCGGCCCAGCGGGCTGGCCAGCGCCAGGGCGTAGGTCCGTCCGGTGAGGAGCGGGGCGAGGGACTTGGCCTGTTCCTCGCCGTGCTCCGTGAGGGGCAGGTCGGTCCAGCTGGTGTGCTGTCCCGACAGGCTCCACTCCGTCTCACCGTGACGGACCAGCAGGAGGTCCCCCACGGCAGGTCAGTCCTTCTTCTCGACCGCGTGGCCGCCGAACTGGTTGCGCAGCGCGGCGATCATCTTCATCTGCGGGGAGTCGTCCTGCCGGGAGGCGAACCGGGCGAACAGGGACGCGGTGATCGCGGGCAGCGGCACGGCGTTGTCGATGGCCGCCTCGACGGTCCAGCGGCCCTCGCCGGAGTCCTCCGCGTAGCCGCGCAGCTTCTCCAGGTGCTCGTCCTCGTCCAGGGCGTTGACCGCGAGGTCCAGCAGCCAGGAGCGGATGACCGTGCCCTCCTGCCAGGAGCGGAACACCTCGCGTACGTTCTCCACGGAGTGCACCTTCTCCAGCAGCTCCCAGCCCTCGGCGTAGGCCTGCATCATGGCGTACTCGATGCCGTTGTGGACCATCTTGGAGAAGTGCCCGGCGCCGACCCGGCCCGCGTGGACGTAGCCGTACGGGCCCTCCGGCTTGAGCGCGTCGAAGATCGGCTGGAGCCGTTCCACGTTCTCCTTGTCGCCGCCGACCATGAGCGCGTAGCCGTTCTCCAGGCCCCACACACCGCCGGAGACACCGGCGTCGACGAAGCCGATGCCCTTGATGCCGAGCGCGGCGGCGTGCTTCTCGTCGTCCGTCCAGCGGGAGTTGCCGCCGTCGATCACGGTGTCGCCGGGGGACAGCAGGTCGCCGAGTTCGTCGATGACGGTCTGGGTGGCCGTGCCGGCCGGGACCATCACCCACACGTGGCGGGGGGCGTCGAGCTTCTCGACCAGTTCGGCGAGGCTCTTGACGTCGGAGACCTCAGGGTTGCGGTCGTAGCCGATGACGGTGTGGCCGGCGCGGCGGATCCGCTCGCGCATGTTGCCGCCCATCTTGCCGAGACCGATGAGACCGAGCTGCATGATCAGTTCTCCGATGCGTTCTTGAGAGTGCGGTAGGCGGCGACGAGGGCCGTGGTGGACGGGTCGAGACCGGGCACGTCCGCGCCTTCGGTGAGTGCGGGTTCGACGCGCTTGGCGAGGACCTTGCCCAGCTCCACGCCCCACTGGTCGAAGGAGTCGATGTTCCACACCGCGCCCTGGACGAACACCTTGTGCTCGTAGAGGGCGATCAGCTGGCCGAGCACCGACGGGGTCAGCTCGGTGGCGAGGATGGTGGTGGTGGGGTGGTCGCCGCGGAAGGTGCGGTGCGCGACCTGCTCCTCGGCCACGCCCTCCGCGCGGACCTCCTCGGCGGTCTTGCCGAAGGCGAGCGCCTGGGTCTGGGCGAAGAAGTTGGCCATCAGCAGGTCGTGCTGGGCCTTGAGTTCCTCGCTCAGTTCGCCGATGGGGCGGGCGAAGCCGATGAAGTCGGCCGGGATGAGCTTGGTGCCCTGGTGGATCAGCTGGTAGTAGGCGTGCTGGCCGTTGGTGCCGGGCGTGCCCCACACGACGGGGCCGGTCTGCCACTCCACCGGCTTGCCGTCGCGCTGCACCGACTTGCCGTTGGACTCCATGTCCAGCTGCTGGAGGTAGGCGGTGAACTTCGACAGGTAGTGCGAGTACGGCAGCACCGCGTGGGTCTGGGCGTCGAAGAAGTTGTCGTACCAGATGCCCAGCAGGCCCAGCAGCAGCGGCGCGTTGGCCTCGGCGGGGGCGGTGCGGAAGTGGTCGTCGACGATCCGGAAGCCGTCCAGCATCTCGCGGAACCGGTCCGGGCCGATGGCGATCATCAGGGAGAGGCCGATGGCGGAGTCGTAGGAGTACCGGCCGCCGACCCAGTCCCAGAACTCGAACATGTTGTCGGGGTCGATGCCGAACTCGGTGACCTTGCCGGCGTTCGTGGACAGCGCCACGAAGTGCTTGGCCACGGCCTTCTCGTCGCCCTCGAAGGCGTCGAGCAGCCACGAGCGGGCGGAGGTGGCGTTCGTGATCGTCTCGATCGTGGTGAACGTCTTGGACGCCACGATGAACAGCGTCTCGGCCGGGTCCAGGTCGCGGGTGGCCTCGTGCAGGTCGGAGCCGTCCACGTTCGACACGAACCGGAACGTCAGGTCCCGTGCGGTGTACGGACGCAGGGCCTCGTAGGCCATCGCGGGCCCGAGGTCGGAGCCGCCGATGCCGATGTTCACGACGTTCTTGATGCGCTGGCCGGTGTGCCCGGTCCACTCGCCGGAGCGGACCCGCTCGGCGAAGCCAGCCATCTTGTCCAGCACGGCGTGCACCTTCGGCACGACGTTCTCGCCGTCGACCTCGATCACCGCGTCCCGCGGGGCGCGCAGCGCGGTGTGCAGCACCGCCCGGTCCTCGGTGAGGTTGATCCGCTCACCGCGGAACATGGCGTCGCGCAGCGCGAACACGCCGGTGGCGGTGGCCAGCTCCTGGAGCAGGGCCAGGGTCTCGTCGGTGATCAGCTGCTTGCTGTAGTCGATGTGCAGGTCGCCGACCCGCACGACGTACCGCTCGGCGCGGCCGGGGTCCGCCGCGAACAGCTCGCGCAGGTGCGGCTGGCCCTGGGCGCGGTGGTCGGCGAGGGCCGTCCACTCGGGCCGGTGGGTGAGCTTCGGGTACTCGGCCATGTCAGGCGTTCTCCTCGGTGCCCTCGCCCTGGAGGGCGATGGCGTACATCTCGTCGGCGTCGAGGCGGCGCAGTTCCTCGGCGATGAGTTCGGAGGTGGGGCGGACCTTCAGGGCGAGGGTGCGCGGCGGCTGGCCCGGCAGGGTCAGCGTGGCCAGCGGGCCCTCGGGGCGGTCGACGACGATCTCGCCGTTGGCGGTGCCGAGGCGTACGGTCGTCACGAACGGGCCGGCGCTGTGCACCCGGTCCACCGGGACGCCCAGGCGGGCCTGGAGCCAGCGGGCGAGCAGCTCGGCGCTGGGGTTGTCGGCCTCGGCCTCGACGGCCGCCGAGGTCACCTTCACGCGGGCCTGGTCCAGGGCCGCGGCCAGCATCGACCGCCACAGGGTCAGCCGGGTCCAGGCGAGGTCGGTGTCACCGGGGGCGTAGGTGCGGGCCCGGGTCTCCAGGACCTCCAGCGGCCGGTCGACGGCGTACAGGTCGGTGATCCGGCGCTGGGCGAGCGCGCCCAGCGGGTCCTTGGACGGCGCCTCGGGCGCGTCCACCGGCCACCACACGACCACCGGGGCGTCCGGCAGCAGCAGCGGCAGCACCACCGAGTCGGCGTGGTCGGACACCTCGCCGTACGTGCGCAGCACCACCGTCTCGCCGGTGCCGGCCTCGGAGCCGACCCGGACCTCGGCGTCGAGCCGCGAGTGGGTGCGGTCCCGCAGGGTGCGGGCCTGCCTCCGGATGACGACCAGGGTGCGCGAGGGGTGCTCGTGCGAGGCCTCCTCGGCCGCCTTGATCGAGTCGTAGGCGTTCTCCTCGTCCGTGACGATGACCATCGTCAGGACCATGCCCACGGCGGGCGTCCCGATGGCGCGGCGGCCCTGCACCAACGCCTTGTTGATCTTGCTTGCCGTGGTGTCGGTCAGGTCGATCTTCATGGCCTGCGCCAGCTCCGTCCGTCTCGTGCGAGCATCTCGTCGGCTTCCCTCGGTCCCCAGCTGCCCGACGCGTACTGCGCCGGCCTGCCGTGCGCCGCCCAGTACTCCTCGATCGGGTCGAGGATCTTCCAGGACTCCTCCACCTCCTGGTGGCGGGGGAACAGGTTGGCGTCGCCGAGCAGTACGTCCAGGATGAGCCGCTCGTACGCCTCCGGGCTCGACTCGGTGAACGACTCGCCGTAGGCGAAGTCCATCGACACGTCCCGGATCTCCATCGACGTGCCCGGAACCTTCGAGCCGAACCGCACGGTCATGCCCTCGTCCGGCTGGACGCGGATCACGATCGCGTTCTGGCCCAGCTCCTCGGTGGCGGTGGAGTCGAACGGCGAGTGCGGGGCCCGCTTGAAGACCACCGCGATCTCGGTGACCCGGCGGCCGAGCCGCTTGCCGGTGCGCAGGTAGAAGGGGACGCCCGCCCAGCGCCGGTTGTCGATGCCCAGCTTGATCGCGGCGAAGGTGTCGGTCTTCGACTTGGGGTCGATGCCGTCCTCCTGGAGGTAGCCGACGACCTTCTCGCCGCCCTGCCAGCCGGCGGCGTACTGGCCGCGCACGGTGTGCCGGCCCAGGTCCTCCGGCAGCCGCACCGACTTCAGCACCTTCAGCTTCTCGGTGAGCAGCGCCTCCGCGTCGAACGCGATCGGCTCCTCCATGGCGGTCAGCGCCATCAGCTGGAGCAGGTGGTTCTGGATGACGTCCCGGGCGGCGCCGATGCCGTCGTAGTAGCCGGCCCGGCCGCCGATGCCGATGTCCTCGGCCATCGTGATCTGCACGTGGTCCACGTACGAGCGGTTCCAGATCGGCTCGTACATCTGGTTGGCGAAGCGCAGCGCCAGGATGTTCTGGACGGTCTCCTTGCCGAGGTAGTGGTCGATGCGGAACACCTGGTCCGGCTCGAACACCTCGTGCACGATCTTGTTCAGCTCACGCGCGCTGTCCAGGTCGTGCCCGAACGGCTTCTCGATGACCGCGCGGCGCCAGGAGCCCTCCGGCGGGCTGGCCAGGCCGTGCTTCTTCAGCTGCTGCACGACCTTCGGGAAGAACTTCGGCGGCACCGAGAGGTAGAAGGCGAAGTTGCCGCCGGTGCCCCGGGAGGAGTCCAGCTCGTCGACGGCGTCCTTCAGCTGCTTGAACGCGGTGTCGTCGTCGAAGTCGCCGGGGATGAACCGCATGCCCTCGGCGAGCTGCTGCCACACCTCCTCACGGAACGGGGTGCGGGCGTGCTCCTTCACGGCGTCGTGCACGACCTGCGCGAAGTCCTGGTCGGCCCAGTCCCGGCGGGCGAACCCGACGAGGGAGAAGCCCGGCGGCAGCAGACCGCGGTTGGCCAGGTCGTACACGGCCGGCATCAGCTTCTTGCGGGACAGGTCACCGGTCACCCCGAAGATGACCAGGCCCGACGGCCCGGCGATGCGGGGGAGCCGGCGGTCGCGGGCGTCCCGCAGCGGGTTCACCCAGTCGACGGCCGGGGCCACCGGCACGCGCACCTCCTCGGGTGCGGGCGCCTGGGCGGGTGCGTTCTCGGTCATCGGGCGTCAACTCCCTTGCTCTTCAGGGACTTCGCAACGGCGTCCAGAAGGTCCTGCCAGGCCACCTCGAACTTGGCGACACCCTCGTTCTCCAGCTGCCGGACGACCTCGTCGTAGGAGATGCCGAGCCGCTCGACGGCTGCCAGGTCGGCACGGGCCTGCGCATAGCCGCCGGTCACCGTGTCGCCGGTGATCTCGCCGTGGTCGGCGACCGCGTTCAGCGTGGCCTCCGGCATGGTGTTGACGGTGCCCGGCGCGACCAGCTCGTCCACGTACAGGGTGTCCTTGTACGCGGGGTCCTTCACACCGGTGGACGCCCACAGCGGGCGCTGCTTGTTCGCCTTGTCCCCGGCCAGCGCCAGCCAGCGGTCGGACGCGAAGACCTCCTCGTACGCCTCGTAGGCGAGGCGCGCGTTGGCCAGGGCCGCGCGGCCCTTGAGCGCGAGGGCCTCGTCGGTGCCGAGGGCGGTCAGCCGCTTGTCGATCTCGCTGTCCACGCGGGAGACGAAGAAGGACGCCACCGAGTGGATCGTGGCCAGGTCGACGCCCCGCTCGCGGGCCTTCTCCAGGCCGGCCAGGTAGGCGTCCATGACCTCGCGGTAGCGCTCCAGGGAGAAGATCAGGGTCACGTTGACGCTGATGCCGAGCCCGATGACCTCGGTGATCGCCGGCAGGCCCGCCTTCGTCGCCGGTATCTTGATCATCACATTGGGCCGGTCGACCAGCCAGGCCAGCTGCTTGGCCTCGGCCACCGTGGCCTTCGTGTCGTGGGCGAGACGGGGGTCGACCTCGATGGAGACCCGGCCGTCCCGGCCGCCCGAGGCGTCGTACACGGGACGCAGGACGTCGGCGGCGTCCCGGACGTCGGCGGTCGTCATCATCCGTACGGCCTCGTCGACCGTCACCCCGCGTACGGCGAGGTCGGTCAGCTGCTCCTCGTAGCCCTCACCGGAGCCGATGGCGGCCTGGAAGATGGACGGGTTGGTGGTGACACCGACGGCGCTTCCGCTCGCCACCAGCTCGGCGAGGCTGCCCGAGGTGATCCGCTTGCGGGACAGGTCGTCCAGCCAGATCGACACGCCCTCGTCGGCGAGGCGCTTGAGGGCTCCCGGGGTCGGGATTGCTTCGGTCACTGTGCTCATCTCTCTTTGTGCGTCTTGTGTGCGTCGGTGTGCTCGGTGGGCGTCGGTGTCAGGCGCGCGCGGCGGCCAGCGACTCGCGGGCCGCGGCGGCGACGTTCTCGGGGGTGAAGCCGAACTCGGCGAACAGGGTCTTGGCGTCGGCGGAGGCACCGAAGTGTTCGAGCGAGACGATGCGTCCGGCGTCACCGACGAACCGGTACCAGGTCAGGCCGATCCCGGCCTCCACGGCGACCCGGGCCTTCACGGCCGGCGGCAGCACCCGCTCGCGGTACTCGCGCGGCTGCTCCTCGAACCACTCCACGGACGGCATCGACACCACCCGCGTGCCGATCCCCTCGGCCTCCAGCCGCTCCCGCGCGGCCACGGCCAGCTGCACCTCGGAGCCCGTCGCGATGATGATCACCTCCGGGACCTCCGTCGAGGACTCGCGCAGCACGTAGCCGCCCTTGGCCGCGTCCGGGTTCGGCGCGTACACCGGCACGCCCTGGCGGGTGAGCGCGAGCCCGTGCGGGGCGGGGTGCGTGGCGTGCCTCTTCAGGATCTCGGCCCAGGCGATCGCGGTCTCGTTGGCGTCCGCCGGGCGGACGACGTTCAGGCCCGGGATGGCGCGCAGCGAGGCCAGGTGCTCGACCGGCTGGTGGGTGGGGCCGTCCTCGCCGAGGCCGATGGAGTCGTGCGTCCACACGTACGTCACCGGCAGCTGCATGAGCGCCGACATCCGGACGGCGTTGCGCATGTAGTCGGAGAACACCAGGAAGGTGCCGCCGTAGATCCGGGTGTTGCCGTGCAGGGCGATGCCGTTCATCTCCGCGGCCATGGAGAACTCGCGGATGCCGAAGTGCACGGTACGGCCGTACGGGTCGGCCTCGGGCAGCGGGTTGCCCTTCGGCAGGAAGGAGCTGGCCTTGTCGATGGTGGTGTTGTTCGAGCCGGCCAGGTCGGCGGAGCCGCCCCACAGCTCGGGGAGCACCGGGCCGAGCGCCTGGAGCACCTTCCCGGAGGCGGCACGGGTGGCGACCGACTTGCCCTCCTCGAAGACCGGGATGCTCTCCTCCCAGCCCTCCGGCAGCTCGCCCTTGCTGACGCGGTCGAACAGCCGGGCCCGCTCGGGATTGGCGGCCCGCCACTCGGCGATCCGCTTGTCCCAGGCGGCGTGCGCCTCGGCGCCCCGGTCCAGGGCCCGCCGGGTGTGCTTCAGGACCTCGTCGGCCACCTCGAAGGTCTGCTCCGGGTCGAAGCCGAGCAGGCGCTTGGTGGCGGCGATCTCCTCCTCGCCGAGCGCGGAGCCGTGGGAGGCCTCGGTGTTCCGCGCGTTCGGGGCCGGCCAGGCGATGATCGTGCGCATCGCGATGATCGACGGCCGCTCGGTCTCGGCCTGGGCGGCCTTCAGGGCGGCGTGGAGGGCCGGGACGTCGATGTCGCCCTCGGCGGTGGGCTCGACGCGCTGGGTGTGCCACCCGTAGGCCTCGTACCGCTTCAGCACGTCCTCGGAGAAGGCGGTCGCGGTGTCGCCCTCGATGGAGATGTGGTTGTCGTCGTAGACGAAGACGAGGTTGCCGAGCTTCTGGTGGCCGGCGAGCGAGGAGGCCTCGGCGGAGACGCCCTCCTCCAGGTCGCCGTCGGAGACGATGGCCCAGACGGTGTGGTCGAAGGGGGAGGTGCCCGCGGGGGCGTCCGGGTCGAACAGGCCGCGCTCGTAGCGGGCGGCCATCGCCATGCCGACGGCGTTGGCGACGCCCTGGCCGAGCGGGCCGGTGGTGGTCTCCACACCCGCGGTGTGCCCGTACTCGGGGTGGCCCGGCGTCTTCGAGCCGTGGGTGCGGAAGGCCTTGAGGTCGTCCAGCTCCAGCTCGTAGCCGGCGAGGAACAGCTGCGTGTAGAGGGTCAGCGAGGTGTGGCCGGGGGAGAGGACGAACCGGTCACGGCCGGTCCACTCCGGGTCGGCCGGGTCGTGTCGCATCACCTTCTGAAAGATCGTGTAGGCGGCAGGCGCCAGGCTCATCGCGGTGCCCGGGTGCCCGTTGCCCACCTTCTGGACCGCGTCGGCCGCCAGAAGTCGGGCGGTGTCCACGGCGCGCCGGTCGAGGTCGGTCCACTCGAAGCTGTCGGATGTCTGCGTAGTCATCTTCAAGAAGTCCTCGTTCAGTGCGGGATGGCTGGCCGGACGCGTTCAAACTTAAAAGTCTGACTTTTTCGAGGAAAGGTCGGGGTGTGTCAGCCTGTGGTGAATCTGGGACAGTGATCACGCGACAAAGATGGGATGAACCGGGCATGGCGGGCATAAGACACCAAGCTGAGGGTGACGGGATCAGAACGTTCCCCTTCCCGGCCGACCTGGCCGTCGGCGGCGTCGGCATGCAGATCGGCCCCATGGGCACCGACCACCGCTGGCACGTCGACGCCCCCCTGCACCGCGTCCACCGTATCGACTTCCACGTCGTCATGCTCTTCACCGACGGCCCGGTACGGCACATGATCGACTTCGCCGAGTACGAGGCCGCGGCCGGCGACCTGCTGTGGATCCGCCCCGGACAGGTCCACCGGTTCTCCCGCGGAACCGTGTACCGCGGAACCGTCCTGACCATGCAACCCGGGTTCCTGCCCCGCGCCACCGTCGAGGCCGCCGGCCTGTACCGCTACGACCTGCCGCCGCTGCTGCACCCCGACCCCGCCCAGCTCACCGCGCTCCAGGCGGCCTTCGACCAGCTGCGCCGCGAGTACGAGGACACCGAGACGCTCCCGCTCAGCCTGCACACGGCCGTCCTGAGGCACAGTCTGACCGCCTGTCTGCTGCGCCTCGCCCATCTCGCCGCCAGTTCCGCCGAGACCTCACGGCAGCACACCGACAGCACCTTCACCCGCTTCCGGGACGCCGTCGAACAGGGCTTCCCCACCAACCACAGCGTCAGCGCCTACGCCGACGCCCTCGGCTACTCACGCCGCACCCTGGTCCGCGCCGTCCGCGCGGCCACCGGCGAGACACCCAAGGGATTCATCGACAAACGCGTCGTCCTGGAGGCCAAGCGCCTGCTCGCCCACACGGACCTGCCGATCGGCCGCGTCGGTGTCGCCGTGGGTTTCCCCGACGCGGCGAACTTCTCCAAGTTCTTCCACCTGCACACCGGCCAGACGCCGGTGGCCTTCCGGGCGGAGCTGCGCTGAGCGCTCGGGGCGCTGCCGGACCACCGCACCTGTGTCCGGGTGTCCTGGGTCCTGCTCGGACGGCCGCGTGGCGGGCGTGCGCCGGACCTGCCGGCGGTGACCGGGGTGTACGGAAGCCGGTGCGGTCGTCATGCCGGCGGCGCCGGGGGCCGACGCGTGCGGAAGGCCGGCCCCCGGCGCCACGGGCTCGCCCGGTCAGTGACCGAAGTCGAACCAGTTCACGTTCACGAAGTCGGCCGGCTGGCCGCTGGTGAAGGTGAGATAGACGTCGTGCTTGCCGGTCACCGCGCCGATGTTGGCCGGGACCGTCCGCCAGGACTGCCAGCCACCCGTGTTCGCCACGGAGAAACTGCCGACGGGCGCGTTGCCGCGACTGTCCAGGCGGACCTCGACCAGGCCGCTGACCCCGCCGGCCGCACCGCTCGCGACCCGCGCGTAGAACTGCCTCGCCGCCGTGGAACCGAAGTCGACGCCCTTGTAGAGCGCCCAGTCGCCGTTCGCCAGGGACCCTATGTCCTGGCCGCCGCCGGTGTCCGTGGTGGCCTCCGCGACGACGCCGGACTGGCCGTCGTAGGACTCGGCCTGGATGGGGCTGTAGGCGTCCCGGCTGCCGGTCGGCGGGGGAGTGGTGCCGCCGCCGGAGGACTGCAGGACCTGTACGTAGTCGACGACCATCGGGTGGCCCGGCTCGGTCCCGCTGTCCGGGCCGCCGCCGAACGCGTCCGGGAAACCGCCGCCCATCGCCACGTTGAGGATGAGGAAGTAGCCGTGGTTCGTGGCGTTCGCCCACGTCGTCGCGTCGACCTGGTTCGCCCTCACCGTGTGGAAGTTGACGCCGTCGAGGTAGAAGCGGATCTCCTCGGGGCTGGTCGAGCGGTCCCACTCCATCGCGTAGGTGTGGAAGCCGGCCTGGCAGGTGGTGCCGGTGCAGGAGGTGGAGTTGCCGATGCCGGAGGTCTCGTTGCAGGGGCCGCCCGGGTTGGTGCCGCAGTGCATCGTGGCCCAGTCGGTGTTCAGGCCCTGGACGTTCTCCATGATGTCCAGCTCGCCGATGCCCGGCCAGTTCCAGTAGTTGCCGCGGAACGGCGCGCCGAGCATCCAGAACGCCGGCCAGTAGCCCTTGGCGGCGGCGCCGGTGACGTTCGGCATCTGGATGCGCGCCTGGACGCGCAGCTTTCCGCCGGCCGGGGGCTGGAAGTCGGTCCGGGTGGTCTCGATCCGGCCGGAGGTCCACTTGCCGGAGGCGTCGCGGCGGGGGGTGATGAGCAGGTTGCCGTTGCCGTCCAGTGCGACGTTGCTCGTGCTCGACGTCATCGTCTCGACCTCGCCGGTGCCCCAGTTGGCGGCCCCGCCGGGGTAGGACGTCCCGGTGTCGTACTGCCAGTCGGCCGTGTTGACACCGGAGCCGGCCGCGCCGTTGAAGTCGTCCACGAAGACCTGGGTCCAGCCCGAGGGCGGGGTCGGCGCGGACGCGTCGGCGGGCGCGGTGGCGGCCGTGGCGAGGGCCGCGGCCAGGCCGAGCGTGGCGACGGCGGCGGCGAACGCGCGCCGCAGGGGGCGGGGTCTGGGGATGCCGGAGGATGCGTTCATGGGGAGCCCTCTCGGGTGTGGGTGCGGGGTTTCCTGAGAGCGCTCTCACGGCTGCGTGGGTGTGCGTGCTTGAGAGCGCTCTCACGGTGCCGCCAATGTGCTCCCCGCACCCGGGACCGTCAAGAGTTGAAGCAAGGAAAGTCCTTGTGGCGCACGGGAGTTCACGGGGTGAAGTCGCCCGTACCGGCCCAGACCGAGCTGCCCACCGGGCCCGCGTCGCGGGAGGTTGCCGTCCGGTGCGGCCGTGACCGGTGCGCTGAACTCCGAACACCGGCGCGGCGGCCCGGAGTCGCCGTCAACGAAGTGGCCCCCGAGGGGGGGGCAGCCGCTGGGCGTGAGGCCTGCCCGGGATGCCGTGCTCGTCGCCCGGGCCGGCCGTGGAGGACTCCGTCCCGGCCGTGCGATGGGGTCGGCGTCGCCGCCCGGGACGGGATGGCGGCCGACGTGACACGCGTGGGCCGCCCCTCCCCGGCCTCTGGTGGGCGCGAGCGGAGCCCCGTCCGTTCGCCGCCGATCCGCTGCCCGGCCACGCCACCGGTCTGGTCTGCGCGGTCACGGCGGTGGAGCCGGAGGTGCTCGCCGTCGCCGGGCCGGGATCCCGGGCGACCGCCTTGACGGCCTTCGCGCCGCATCCGCTGACCGGCCCGGTCACCGTCGCCCGTCGGCTGGTCGAGCGCTGCACCGAGGGCCGCCCAGGTCTGGCGTACCTCGCATGAAGACGGAGGGCCGCTCCGCCGAGCGGCCCTCCGCGTCACCTGACCGTCACCTCACGGTCGCGTCAGCCGGTGAAGCCGGCCGTGATCGAGGTGAACTGCCAGTTGCTCTGGCTGATCCCGGAGCAGTTCTCCGCGACGCCGCCGCCCGGGCAGGGCCGGTCGCGGTTGACCGACCAGAAGGCCAGCCGCGCGATGTGGTGCGAGTTCGCCCAGTCCCGGATCTGCGTCCAGATCGCGGGAGTCGTCGTCTCCTGCTGGTCGGACAGGCCGTTCATGCCGGAGATGCCGATGTGCGCGTAGGCGGTGGCGTCGTCCCAGCCGAAGGTGGACTTCAGCTTGTTCTTCAGCCCCTCCGCCGCGTTCACCGTGTTGCCGTACATGTCCGAGCCGCCGCCGAAGTCGAACGGCATGATGGTGAACACGTCGATGTTCGCGCCCAGCGCCTGCGCCTGCTCGATGAGCCGGTTGCCGTAGTAGGTCGGCCCGGTGGTGGACGTGCCGAAGGTGACGATGGTCTTCAGGCCGGGGTTGTTGGCCTTGACCGTCTTCAGCGCGGTCAGGATCTTCGCCTGGACGGCCTCGTTCTCGAACTCGTCGGTGTTCTCGATGTCGAAGTCGATGGCCTTCAGGCCGTAGGCGTCGACCACCTTCTGGATCGCCCCGGCGAGCGCGCTCGCGGAGGAGCAGTTGGCGCCGAGCTTGCTGCCCTGCCATCCGCCGAACGACGGCACGATGTCACCGCCGGCGGACCGGATCTGGTTGATCGCCGTCTGGTCCACGCCGCCGGTCAGCGGCCGGCTGCCGTCCCAGGCCGGGGTGCACCCGCCGGAGTCCAGCACGAACGCCATCGTGAACCACTTGGCCCCGGTCGCGTTCATCACCGTGGTCGGGTTCGGCGGATCGCCCCAGCCCTCGTACAGGTACGGCGCCGCCTGCTTGAAGCCGGTGCCGCCGCCGGTGCCCGCGTCGGTCGTCACGGTCACGGAGTTGGAGGCCGGCGAGGTGTTCCCGGCCGCGTCCCGGGCCTTCACGGTGAAGGTGTAACTCGTGCTCGGCGACAGCCCGCTGACCGTGGCCGACGTCCCGGACACGCTCAGGAGCTGGTTGGCCCCGCTGTAGATGTCGTACGCCGTCACGCCCGTGTTGTCCGTGGCCGCGTTCCACTTCAGCGACACGCTCGACGACGTCTTGCCGGTGGAGGTGAGCCCGCTCGGCGCGGTCGGCGCCTGGGTGTCACCACCGCCCCCGCCGCCGGGGCCGTCCAGGCTGATGTCGTCGGCGTAGTAGGTGCCCTGGCCGTACCAGCCGTGCACATAGATGGTGGCGCTGGTCTGCGAGGCGCCGGTGGTGAAGGAGACGCTGAGCTGGCTGTACGCCGACGGGGACGAGGTCCACGTGGACGCGCCGCCGTTGACGCCGAGGTACACGTAACTGCCGCGCACCCAGCCGCTGAGGCTGTACGTCGTGTTCGGCTGCACGGCGACCGTCTGGCTGCACTGCGCGTTGTCGCTCGACGACGCCGCGCCCTGGAGCGCCTTGGCGCCGCCGTGCACGGGGGAGGAGACGACCGAACCGAGGTTGCCGGTGCAGGTCCAGGGGGAGAGGCCGCCGGACTCGAAGCCGGGGTTGGTGAGGATGTTGGCCGCGTGGGCCGTACCGGGGAGGGCGATGGCCCCGCCGACCGCGAGGGCGGCGGAACCGAGCAGAGCGAGAAGCCGGCGTCTGGGACGCCCGAGTGTGTCGCGCACGCGATCTCCCTGTCGGGGGTGGGGTGTTCGGGAGTGCAGGGGAGTGCGGAAGCGTTGCGTCAACGAATTTGGTATGGACCAATCGCCTGTGTCAAGCGGAAGAACGGAATTGGTCCATACCGGTGGGGTGAGCGCCCCGGAGGGGGCGCGGGGAACTGCGCGACGAGCCACGACGGGCCGGCAGCCGGCGGGCGGCCTGGAGTGGCAGGACCTCCCCCGCCGAAGCCGCCCGCACGGGCGCGGCGGGGGGACGGCGGCTCGATGCCGGTGGGTGGACGCCCCGAAGGGGCGCGGGGAACTGCGCGACGAGCCACGACGGGCCGGCAGCCGGCGGGCGGCCTGGAGTGGCAGGACCTCCCCCGCCGAAGCCGCCCGCATGGGCGCCGGCCTGGAGTGGCAGGACCTCCCCCGCCGAAGCCGCCCGCATGGGCGCCGGCCTGGAGTGGCAGGACCTCCCCCGCCGAAGCCGCCCGCACGGGCGCCCGCTTAGAGGGGCAGCACCTCGCCCGCCGAAGCCGCCCGCACGGGCGCCGGCACGGCGGGCAGCAGTACCTCCGACTCCATCCGTTGCCTCGGCAGCGTCGCGGGGGCCAGGGGGCGCGGGCCCGAGACCACCGTGTAGTCCTGGCCCAGGAACGGCGGCTCGATCACTCCGGGGTCCTCACCCAGCGCCAACTGCACGGCGGCCCAGGGCGCGTTCACCCCGCAGAGCGACAGCTGGTGCAGACCCCCGGCGGGCCTCGTGTTGACGTCCAGCAGAACCGGCCGGTCGCCGAGCATCCGGAACTGGATGTTGGACAGGTGGTGCAGCCCGAAGCCCTCCGCGATCAGCCGGGCCGGCGCCAGCCACCGCTCGTCCAGGGTGAAGCCCCGGCGGCGGCCGTTCTTGGTGCGGCCCACCGCGAGCCGCACCCGGTTGTCCGTCCCGGTCAGGCAGTCGACGGACACCTCGGGCTGCTCCAGGCGCGGCATCACCAGCCAGTCCACGCTCTCCTCGGCCCGCCGCAGCGCCTCCACGACCAGGTCCAGCTGGACGTACGGGCCCGGGAAGCCGGTCAGGTGCGTGAGCGAGAAGGGGGAGCGGGTGATCATCCGGAAGCCGACGCCGCCCGCGCCCGCGGCCGGTTTGAAGCACGGCCGGTGCCCGGCCGCCTCCAACTCCTCCACGGCGGCGACGAGTTCGTCGGCGGTCCGGACCCGCCGCCACGGCGGCACCGGGACGCCCACCGAGCGGACCGCCTCGTACGCGACCGCCTTGTCCTCGAACACGGCGACCGCCTCCGGCGTCGGCGCCAGCAGTGCCGTACCGGCCGCCGCGAAGTCGGCCCGGTGCGCCACGATCGCGGCCTGGTGCAGCCGGGGCACGAACACGTCGATGCCGCGCCGGGCGCACTGGTCGAGGGCGTACTCGACGTACGCGGCCGGGGAAAGGCCCTCCGGCTCCAGCTCGGCGGTGTCGGCGGCGGCCAGCACGGGGGAGTCCGGGTCGCCGTGCGTGGCGTGGATCTCGACCGCGCGGTCGCTGGGATTTCTCCGCAGCTGATCCATGAAGAACACGTTCTCCGCGTACGTGCGGTTGAGCCAGACGCGTACGCGAGAGAGCATGCAGGCCGCCTTTCGGGTGTGCGGGCAGGGCGGAGCGGCCCGTGCCCGGGCAGGAGGGAGGAAGGGTCACCAAACAGCCCCGGAACAAAGGGGGGTTGAGGGCGCTGGTGTCGGGGCGATCATACGGCTTTCCACGGGTCCCTCGTGCAACGCGGATGTTACGGATTCGCGGGGCGTGCGGTCACGGCCGGGCGGGCCGTCCCGGCGGGGATCTCCGGGCCCGTGCGGGCGGGGATCTCCGGGCCCGCGCGGGCAGGGACCTCCGAACCCGCGCGGGTGGGGATCTCCGGAGCCGTCCGGGCGCGGACGGGCGCGAGCGGGGGGTCGGGTCCGGAACGCGACACGCGGCGGGGGAACCTCTTGTCCGGCGCCCGGGGCGTGTGTTCTCGTTGTGCCATCGGATGATCGGAAGGGGTGTGCGGGGTGGACGCGACGGCCGGGGCCGGACAGCTGCTGGCCATCAGCGACCTGCACATCGGCTACCCGGACAACCGCGCCCTGATCGACGGGATGCGCCCCGAGAGCGACGAGGACTGGCTGATCGTGGCCGGTGACGTCGCGGAGACCGTCGCCGACATCCGCTGGGCGCTCGGCACGCTCGCGAGCCGCTTCAGCAAGGTGCTGTGGGCCCCCGGCAACCACGAGCTGTGGACGCACCCGAGCGACCCGGTCACCCTGCGTGGCGTCGCCCGCTACGAGCACCTGGTCGAGGTGTGCCGGGAGCTGGGCGTCGTCACCCCCGAGGACCCCTACCCGGTCTGGCACGGCGCCGGCGGCCCGGTCGCCGTGGCCCCGCTCTTCCTGCTCTACGACTACTCGTACCTGCCGGCCGGCTCCGCCACCAAGGCGGAGGGTCTGGCGTACGCGGAGAGCACGGGCATCGTCTGCAACGACGAGTTCCTGCTGCACCCCGACCCCCACCCGACCCGGGAGGCGTGGTGCCGGGCGCGGGTCGCCGAGACCGAGCGCAGGCTGGCCGAGCTGCCCGCGGACCTGCCGACCGTACTGGCGGGGCACTGGCCGCTGCACCGGCACCCCACCGAGGTCCTGTGGCACCCCGAGTTCGCCATGTGGTGCGGCACCACGCTGACCGCCGACTGGCACCGACGGTTCCGGGTCGCCACCATGGTCTACGGCCATCTGCACATCCCGCGCACCACCTGGCACGACGGAGTCCGCTTCATGGAGGTCTCCGTGGGATACCCCCGCGAGTGGCGCAAGCGCCCGGACCCGCCGGGAAGGCTGCGCCGCGTCCTGCCGATGGAGGTCGAAGCAGGTGATCGAGGAGCTGCTCCCGGAGTCGGTCGTGGCCGTGGAGGCGCGCGCTGACGACCCGCTGTGGGACTCCCCGCTGTACCCGGCGGAGGAGGCGCTCGTCGCGCGTTCGGTGGCCAAGCGGCGCCGTGAGTTCGCGGCCGTCCGGGGCTGCGCCCGGCGCGCCATGGAGAAGCTCGGCGTACCGCCGCAGCCCGTGCTCAGCGGCGAGCGGGGTGCCCCGCGCTGGCCGGACGGGCTGCTCGGCAGCATGACCCACTGCGACGGCTACTGCGCCGCCGCGCTGGTCCGCGCCACCGACCTGGCCTCCCTCGGCATCGACGCCGAACCGCACGGGGCGCTGCCCGACGGGGTCGGCCCCTCCGTCTTCCTGCCCGCCGAGACCGAGCGGCTCGCCCGGCTGGCCGCGCGGTGGCCCGCCGTGCACTGGGACCGGCTGCTGTTCAGCGCCAAGGAGTCCGTGTACAAGGCGTGGTTCCCGCTCACCCGCACGTGGCTGGACTTCTCCGAAGCCGACATCACCGTGCGGCCGGACGCCGAGGGCGGGCCGTCCGGCACCCTGCGCGCCGAGCTCCTCGTCCCCGGTCCCGTGGTCGGCGGCCACCGGCTCCAGTCCTTCGAGGGCCGGTGGACCGTACGGCACGGTGTGGTGGCCACGTCGGTGGTCATACCGCGCCCCGCCCCACAGCCCTGACGGCGGTCCCGCCCGGCCCCCGCCGCCGTCGCCCTCCCGTGCGGCCGACGGCGGCGGCGCCGAGCCGTCGCGACGCTCAGGCGGGCCGGCACCAGTCGCGCAGGAGCCCGAAGAACTCCGCCTCGTTGCCCGAGAGCCCCGCCCGGGCCAGTGCCTGTTCCGCCTCGGCGAGCACGGCGGGCGGGACGACGGCGGGCCGGTCCTCGCCCGGTGGTCCGTCGAAGGCGGCGCGCACCGTGTGCAGCAGCCGCAGGTAGGCCTGTACGGCGGTACGCTCGCGGTCGGTCAGTACGGCGGTGGGCATCGGTCGGCTCTCCCCGAGTAGGCGTCACGGTCACGCGCCCTGCGGCGCCGTGCACCGCGTCGTACGGCGCACACTCCCAGCTTGCCGCCCACCACTGACAACGCCGCCCGGCTCCGCGCCGGTTAGCCCGCTTAGCCGAGGCGGAACCGCCCGGGCCGCCCCCGCGACACACCGCCCGACCCGGGCGAAACGTTTCTCAACTTCCGCACGTCACACCCCGCTCCGCCGCCGCGAGCTGTCGGCTCCCGCGGGTGCGGCGTCGAGCGCACCGCGAACGCCGCACGGCCGCTCGGCCGGCGGCCCCCGGTCCGGCTCAGCCCTGCGGGCCCGGGTACCCCAAAGACGCCTCGATGCGGCCGGCCACGCCGTCCCGCTGCACCGGCCCGCGCAACGCCGAACCGGCCAGCCAGGTACGGCACTTGCTGGCCAGCAGCAGCCCGAACGTCTCGGCGTCCCGCTCCTCGGCGACGTCGAAGCGACTGCGGGCCGCGACGCGTTGCACCGCCGCCTGGAGCGCTTCCCGGTCGATGTCGTCGCGCAGCATCCGGGTCGCGGCGCCGACGCCCTCCATGTGGAGCCCGCAGTGGTCGGCCTGCATGTGCCACAGCTCATGGCCCAGGATCACCAACTGGTGGTCGGGAGCGGTGCGTTCCTCCACCACGACGACGTCCCGGTCGGTCAGGTCCAGCCACAGCCCGCTGGCCGTGCCGGGCGGGAAGGCGGCCGTACGGAAGTGCACCGGACGCCCGCGCCGGCGGCTCATCGCCTCGCACAGCGCGCGGTACAGCTCATCCGGGGGCGCCGGAACGGGCAGCGTGAGCCCGCCCACCAGTTCGTTGCACAGCCGGCGCATGTCCCTGCCGATGCCCACAGTCCTCCCCCGGCTCACGACTCGGGCCGCTTGACGCTCTCCAGGAGCATGTCGAGCCACTCAGCGACCTTGTCCCGGTGCTGGTCGGTGGGCAACTGTGCGGCCCGCCAGGCGATTCCGCGCACGCCGTGGTCCTGGAGCAGCTGCTCCAGCGGGTCCGCCGGATCCTCGGCGGCGGCCCGCTCCCGGTCCGCGAGCTTCTGCAACAGCTCCTGCTCGGTGCGCTGAAGCGCGCCCGCCAGCGCCTCGGGGTCCTCCGCGGTGAGGAAGCCGGCGTGCACCCGGAAGAAGCGCTGGAGGGCGTCGCAGTGCTCCATGGTGGGCCGCCGGTCGCCGTTGATGAGGGCGCCGGCCTGCTGCCGGGACATCCCCGCGCCGTCGGCGATCTCCTGCTGGGTGTACCGGCGTCCGCCCGGCTTCAGCCGGGTGCGGCGCAGCAGGTCCAGGCGCTGGAGGAAGCGGGCCTGGACGTCCGGCTCGCCCGCGGGCCGACCGCTGAGCAGAGCCTTGACCACCGGCTCCGGGACTCCGCAGGCGATGGAGAGCCGCCCGACGTCGAAGACCTCGGCATGGGGGACGCCGAGGCGGTCGGCGAGCGCGGTGACGCGGGCGACGACGGCCGGCAGCTGGGCGGTCGCCGAGGCGCCCGGATCCTCGTAGCCATCCGTCACCGACAGAACTCCTACGTCTCTAGAGGGCTTCAGATGCGTCCGTGCTTCTCAGCTTCTCACGAGCGATCGCCGTGAACTTCCCGGAGAGTAGCGGGTGTCTCGAACTCACATCCAGGTGTCGCCACAACTGTGGCGAATTTCGGCCGTCAACCGGCACGAAATGCCACGATAGTTGACATGGCTCTTGCCTGGGCACCAGGATCGCATCGCCGCGAGAAAGGCCGCAGAGGCAAGAGGGGTGACCTCCCGATGGCACATCAGGCAGGAGGGCAGCGGCCGGCACCGCGGCCCGTCCCCGACACCTGCGAGATCCAGGCGTACCTCCAGGACTACGGCGCGCTGCTGGAGTCACAGTCCTGCCCGTCCCTGGTCGTCGACCACCACTGGAACGTGGTCATGGCCAACAGCGCGTTCGAGACACTTTTCCACGGTGTGCGGCCCCACCCCACGGCCATGCCGGGGGAGAACTTCCTCCGGTTCGTCCTGTTCCACCCCGACGCCGGCGAGGTCCTCGGCGAGCACGAGCCCGGCTGGTGCCTGCCGATGCTGGCCCAGCTCCGGACCGCCCTGGAGACCCACGGACACGACCACGAACTCCAGGCGGTCCGCCGGGAGATCGCCCAGGACCCGATCATGGAGGCCGCCTACCGGCAGGGCCTGCCGCACTGGATACGGGCCGTCGGCGAGGCCGCGTCCCGGCTCGACGGCGCCGTACGCCTCCTGCACCACCCGGACCCCCGGCGCGGGCGCACCGAGTGCCGCATCGTCGAGGAGAACCCGCAGGCACTGCGGGAGCTGGGCTACCGGCGTCTGACGATGGTCCTGCGCGACCCCCGCCGGCCCGCCGTGCCGGTGCGCCGGCCGCGCCGCCCGAGGGACGCCGCCTCGCACCTGACGGTCGTGCCGTCCACGGAGGACTGACCCGGCACCGCCGGCGTTCAGGTCGCCGACGGCGCCGGGCCGGCACGGCGGCTCCCCACACGGGCCGAGCGGTCCGAGCGCCGCCTCCAGGCGCCGGTGACTCCTTCCCACGCTCCGCCGACTGCCGGCGCACCCCACCGATTCCTTACGCAAACCCGGGCTCGTTCCGCGCGTCACCGCCTGCTCGGCTCCGTGCCGACTCCTTTCGTGCGCCCCGCCGACTGCTCGCGCCACTCCACCCGCCTCCTCGCGCACCCCCGACTCCTCACCCCGTACCCACCCCCGACTCCTCACCCCGTACCCCAGCTCCTTCAGGCACCCCGCCCTACTCCCAGACTCCCGCGACGCAAGCCGCTTGCGTGGTTTGCGCTACGCTTGCGCTCATGACGCGACGACTTGCGGAAGTGGCGAAGAAGGTCGGGGTCAGTGAGGCCACGGTCAGCCGGGTCCTCAACGGCAAGCCCGGGGTCTCCGATGCCACCCGGCAGGCGGTGCTGACGGCTCTCGACGTCCTCGGCTACGAGCGACCCACCCAGCTGCGCGGTGAGCGCGCCCGGCTCGTCGGTCTCGTCCTGCCCGAGCTGCAGAACCCCATCTTCCCGGCGTTCGCCGAGGTCATCGGCGGTGCCCTCGCCCAGCTGGGGCTGACCCCGGTGCTGTGCACCCAGACCAAGGGCGGGGTGTCGGAGGCGGACTACGTCGAGCTGCTGCTCCAGCAGCAGGTCTCCGGGGTGGTCTTCGCCGGCGGCCTGTACGCCCAGGCCGACGCGCCGCACGACCACTACCGGCTGCTCGCCGAGCGCAACATCCCGGTCGTGCTCGTCAACGCGGCCATCGAACACCTCGGCTTCCCGGGCGTGTCCTGCGACGACGCGGTCGCCGTCGAGCAGGCCTGGCGGCACCTGGCGTCGCTCGGCCACGAGCGCATCGGGCTGGTGCTCGGCCCCGGCGACCACGTGCCGTCGGCGCGCAAGCTGGCCGCCGCCCGGGCGGTCGCCGGCGATCTGCCGGACGAGTTCGTCGCGCGGGCCATCTTCTCCCTCGAGGGCGGTCACGCCGCCGCCGCACGGCTGATCGACCGGGGTGTCACCGGCATCATCTGCGCCTCGGACCCGCTGGCGCTCGGTGCCGTCCGGGCGGCGCGCCGCAAGGGGTACGACGTCCCGGGCCGGGTCTCGGTCGTCGGCTACGACGACTCGGCGTTCATGAACTGCACCGAGCCCCCGCTGACCACCGTCCGCCAGCCCATCGAGGCCATGGGGCGCGCGGCCGTGGAGCTGCTGAACGCGCAGATCGGGGGCACCGCCGTACCCGCCGAGGAGCTGCTGTTCGAGCCGGAGCTGGTGGTGCGGGGCTCCACCGGGCAAGCCCCGCGCGACTGAGCCCGGGAAGATCCAGCTCACTGTCGGAATATTGCAGATTCCGCGCGACATCTTGCGGACCGCTGTCGGCGGTGCTTGAGTGTGCGACGCCCACCGCTCCTGCCATGAGTGCCATGAGGGGTCCACCGATGAGACACACCGGGTTCCGCCGTACCGTCCTCGCGATCGGCGTCTGTTCCTCCCTCGCCCTCGCCGCCACCGCCTGCGGGTCCGGTGACGACGATTCGGCGAGCGGCAAGACCCGTATCACCGTCAACTGCGAGCCGCCCAGGAGCGCCAAGCTCGACCGCTCCTTCTTCGAGGCGGACATCGCGGCCTTCGAGGAGGCCAACCCGGACATCGACGTCGTCGCGCACGACGCCTTCCCCTGCCAGGACCCCAAGACCTTCGACGCCAAACTCGCCGGCGGCCAGATGGAGGACGTGTTCTACACGTACTTCACGGACGCGCGGCACGTCGTCGACGTCCGCCAGGCCGCCGACCTCACCCCGTACCTGAAGGAACTCAAGAACTACGACAGCATCCAGAAGCAGCTGCGGGACATCTACACCGTCGACGGGAAGGTCTACGGCATCCCGCGCACCGGATACTCCATGGGGCTGGTCTACAACCGCGCGCTCTTCCAGAAGGCTGGCCTGGATCCCGACAAGCCCCCGGCGACCTGGGACGAGGTCCGCGCCGCCGCCAAGAGGATCGCCGCCCTCGGCGACGGCACGGTCGGCTACGCCGACTACAGCGCCCAGAACCAGGGCGGCTGGCACTTCACCGCCGAGCTGTACTCCCAGGGCGGCGACGTCGTCGGCGCGGACGGCAAGAAGGCCACCATCGACACCCCCGAGGGCCACGCCGTGCTGCGGAACCTGCACGACATGCGGTGGACCGACGACTCGATGGGCAGCAAGCAGCTCCTCGTCATCAACGACGTGCAGCAGATGATGGGTTCCGGCAAGCTCGGCATGTACCTCGCCGCCCCCGACAACATCCCGATCCTCGTCAAGGAGAAGGGCGGCAACTACAAGGACCTCGCCCTGGCCCCCATGCCGGGCGGCAAGGGCACCCTCATCGGCGGCGACGGCTACATGTTCAACAAGAAGGACACGCCCGCCCAGATCCGGGCCGGCCTGAAGTGGCTCGACCACATGTTCCTCACCCCCGGCAAGGGCTTCCTCGGCGACTACGCGCGCGCCAAGAAGCACGACGCCCCCGTCGGCCTGCCCGAGCCGCGCCTGTTCACCGGTGCCGCCGACGCCACCGACCAGCGGGTGAAGAAGGCCAACGCCAACGTCCCGGTGGAGAACTACCAGGCGTTCCTCGACGGCAACCACGAGCTCCAGCTGAAGATCGAGCCGCCGCACGCCCAGCAGATCTACTCCGTCCTCGACGGCACCGTCTCCGCCGTCCTGACCAAGAAGGACGCCGACATCGACCAGCTGCTCAAGGAGGCGTCCGGCAAGATCGACAGCATTCTGGCCCGGAGCTGACCGCCATGACGAAGACGGCCGAGCGACGGCCGACGGCAGACACCGCCGTCCCGCCGGTCCCGGCGCCGCCCCCGGCAGGGGACCGGAGGCGGCGCCGCCTCACCGACCAGCTCCGCGCCTACGGCTTCCTCCTCGGCGGCCTGCTCTGCTTCGCCCTGTTCTCCTGGTACCCGGCGATCCGCGCGGTCGTCATCGCCTTCCAGAAGTACACCCCGGGCTCACCGCCCGAGTGGGTCGGCACCGCCAACTTCACCCGGGTCCTGCACGACCCCGAGTTCACGGCCGCCTGGCGCAACACCCTCACCTTCACCGTGCTGGCCCTCCTGATCGGCTTCGCGATCCCCTTCCTGCTCGCCCTCGTGCTCAACGAACTGCGGCACGCCAAGGCGTTCTTCCGGGTCGTGGTCTACCTGCCGGTGATGATCCCGCCGGTGGTCAGCGCCCTGCTCTGGAAGTGGTTCTACGACCCCGGAGCCGGCCTCGCCAACGAGACGCTGCGCTTCCTGCACCTGCCCACCTCGAACTGGTCCAACGGCACCGACACGGCGCTGGTCTCCCTGGTGCTCGTCGCCACGTGGGCCAACATGGGCGGCACCGTCCTGATCTACCTGGCAGCCCTCCAGTCCATCCCCGGCGAGCTGTACGAGGCGGCCGAACTGGACGGCGCGAACCTCCTCCAGCGCGTCCGGCACGTCACGGTCCCGCAGACGCGGTTCGTGATCCTGATGCTGATGCTCCTTCAGATCATCGCCACCATGCAGGTGTTCACCGAACCGTTCGTCATCACCGGCGGCGGCCCCGAGAACGCCACCGTCACGGTCCTCTACCTCATCTACAAGTACGCCTTCCTCTACAACGACTTCGGCGGCGCCTGCGCGCTCAGCGTGATGCTCCTGCTGCTGCTCGGCGCCTTCTCCGCGGTCTATCTGCGGCTCACCCGCTCCGAGGGGGACGCATGACCACCGGCACCCGCACCCTGATCTCCCCGGCCACCCTCGCCCGCCCGCGCGGAAAGGCCCTGTACTGGACGGTGTTCACCGCCGTCGTCGTCCTCTTCGCGCTCGCCTTCCTGTTCCCCGTGTACTGGATGGTGACCGGCGCCCTGAAGTCCCCGGACGAGGTGGCCCGGACCCCGCCGACGCTCCTTCCCGAGCACTGGCACCTCAGCGGCTACACCGACGCCTGGGACCTGATGGAACTCCCGCGGCACCTGGGGAACACGCTCGTCCAGGCGGCCGGCGCCTGGGCCTTCCAGCTGGTGTTCTGCACGGCCGCGGCCTACTCCCTGTCCAAACTGAGGCCCGCCTTCGGCAAGGTGGTCCTCGGCGGCATCCTCGCCACCCTCATGGTCCCGGCGCAGGCGCTGGTCGTACCGAAGTACCTGACCGTCGCCGACCTGCCGCTGATCCACACCAGCCTGCTCAACGACCCCCTCGCCGTCTGGCTGCCGGCCGTCGCCAACGCCTTCAACCTCTACCTGCTCAAACGGTTCTTCGATCAGCTGCCGCGCGATGTCCTGGAGGCCGCCGAGATCGACGGCGCGGGCAAGCTCCGCATCCTGTGGTCCGTCGTCCTGCCCATGTCCCGGCCGGTGCTCGGCGTGGTGTCGATCTTCGCCCTGGTCGCCGTCTGGCAGGACTTCCTGTGGCCGCTCATGGTCTTCTCCGACACCGGCAAGCAGCCGATCAGCGTCGCCCTGGTCCAGCTGTCGCAGAACATCCAGCTCACCGTGCTCATCGCCGCGATGGTGATCGCCAGCATCCCGATGGTCGCGCTGTTCCTCGTCTTCCAGCGGCACATCATCGCCGGGATCAGCGCGGGCAGCACCAAGGGCTGACGCCGCCGCCCCGTCTACAGAAAGGCAAGCCCAGTGGGACAGCCCAGCCATGCCCGGAAAGACCCTGACTGGTGGCGCTCGGCCGTCATCTACCAGGTGTACGTCCGCAGCTTCGCGGACGGCGACGGCGACGGCACCGGCGACCTCGCGGGCGTCCGCGCCCGGCTGCCGTACCTCGCCGGACTCGGCGTGGACGCCCTGTGGTTCACACCGTGGTACGTGTCCCCGCTGAAGGACGGCGGCTACGACGTCGCCGACTACCGGGCCATCGACCCGGCCTTCGGCACCCTCGCCGAGGCCGAGAAGCTCATCGCCGAGGCCCGTGAGCTGGGCATCCGGACCATCGTCGACATCGTGCCCAACCACGTCTCCGACCAGCACCCCTGGTTCCGGGCCGCGGTCGCCGCCGGGCCGGGCAGCCCCGAGCGCGAGCTGTTCCACTTCCGGCCCGGACGCGGCGCCCACGGCGAACTCCCGCCGAACGACTGGCCGTCCCAGTTCGTCGGCTCCACCGACCCGGTGTGGACCCGGCTGCCCGACGGCGACTGGTACCTGCACCTGTTCACCCCCGAACAGCCCGACCTCAACTGGGCGCACCCGGCGGTCCGCCAGGAGCACGAGGACATCCTGCGCTTCTGGTTCGAGCGGGGCGTCGCCGGCGTCCGCATCGACTCGGCGGCCCTCCTCGCCAAGGACCCCGACCTCCCCGACCTCGCCACCCACCCGGAGCCGCACCCCTTCGTCGACCGCGACGAACTGCACGGCATCTACCGCTCCTGGCGCCGGGTCGCCGACGAGTACGGCGGTGTGTTCGTCGGCGAGGTCTGGCTGCCCGACCCCGAACGCTTCGCCCGCTACCTGCGCCCCGACGAACTCCACACCGCCTTCAACTTCTCCTTCCTGTCCTGCCCCTGGGACGCCGGCCGGCTGCGCGCCTCCATCGACACCACGCTCGCCGAGCACGCCCCCGTCGGCGCGCCCGCCACCTGGGTGCTGTGCAACCACGACGTCACCCGCACGGTCACCCGGTACGGCCGCGAGGACACCGCCTTCGACTTCGCCACCAAAGCCTTCGGCACCCCCACGGACCTGGCGCTCGGCACCCGGCGGGCGCGGGCCGCCGCCCTGCTGTCCCTCGCGCTGCCCGGCTCGGTCTACCTCTACCAGGGCGAGGAGCTGGGCCTGCCGGAGGCCGAGATCCCGGCCGACCGCGTCCAGGACCCGATGTACTTCCGCTCGAGGGGCGCCGACCCCGGCCGCGACGGCTGCCGGGTTCCGCTGCCGTGGGCCGCCGGGCTGCCGCACGCGGGCTTCGGCTCCCGCGAGGAGCCCTGGCTGCCGCAGCCAGCCGACTGGCCGTCGTACGCGGTCGACCGCCAGGAGCGCGCCCCCCACTCGATGCTCTCCCTCTACCGCGAGGCCATCGCCCTGCGCCCGCAGTTCGGCGACGGCCCCCTGACCTGGCTGCCCGCCCCCGACGGCGTGCTGGCCTTCTCCCGCGCGGATGCGGCGCTGTGCGTGGTCAACCTCGCGGACACGCCCGCCGACCTGCCCGCGCACTCCCGGCTCCTGCTCAGCAGCGGCCCGCTGGACGATGCGGGCCGGCTGCCGCGGGACACGGCGGCCTGGCTGCGCGCCTGAGCCGCACGGCGGCCCGGTGGCGTGCCCGAGCCGCGCTGCGGCCGGTCGCGCGTCCGAGCCGCGCCCGTACGCACCTTGCTATCCCACGCACCCCCACCACGAAGGGATCAGCACATGCACAGCAGCACCGCCGGACACCTCCGGCGCATGCCGGCCATCGGGGCGGTCGTCGCCCTCGCCGCCGGCATGCTCGTCACCCTCGCCCCGGCCGCCCACGCCGCCGCGGGCGCCACCCTCCCCCTCACCTCCGTGGAGGCCGAGTCGGCGGCCGGCAACGGCACGAGGATCGGCCCGGACTACACGCAGGGCACTCTCGCCTCGGAGGCCTCCGGCCGGCAGGCCGTCCGGCTGTCGCCGGGGCAGCGCGTGGAGTTCACCGTGCCGCGCACCGCCAACGCGGTGAACGTCGCCTACAGCGTGCCGGACGGTCAGTCGGGGTCCCTGAACGTGTACGTCAACGGCACCAGGCTCGCCAAGACGCTGCCGGTGACCTCCAAGTACTCGTACATCGACACCGGCTGGATCCCCGGCGCGAAGACGCACCACTTCTTCGACAACACCCGGCTGCTGCTCGGGCAGACCGTCCAGGCCGGCGACAAGGTCGCCGTGGAGGCGGCCGGGGTCCAGGTCACCGTCGACGTCGCCGACTTCGAACAGGTCGCCCCGGCCGCCGGCCAGCCCGCCGGCTCGGTGTCCGTCGTCTCCAAGGGCGCCGACCCCAGCGGCAACGGCGACTCCACGCAGGCCTTCCGGGACGCCATCGCCGCCGCCCAGGGCGGCACGGTGTGGATACCGCCGGGCGACTACCGCATCACCTCCTCGCTCAGCGGCGTGCAGAACGTCACCCTCCAGGGCGCCGGCAGCTGGTACTCGGTCGTGCACACCTCCCGCTTCATCGACCAGTCCAGCTCGGCGGGCAACGTCCGCATCAAGGACTTCGCGGTCATCGGCGAGGTCACCGAGCGCGTCGACTCCAGCCCGGACAACTTCGTCAACGGCTCGCTCGGACCGGGAAGTTCGGTCTCCGGCATGTGGATCCAGCACCTCAAGGTCGGCCTGTGGCTCACGGGCAACAACGACAACCTGGTGGTGGAGAACAACCGCATCCTCGACACCACCGCCGACGGACTCAACCTCAACGGCACGGCCAAGGGCGTCCGGGTCCGCAACAACTTCCTGCGCAACCAGGGCGACGACTCCCTCGCCATGTGGTCGCTGTACTCCCCGGACACCGACTCCAGCTTCGAGAACAACACGATCTCGCAGCCCAACCTCGCCAACGGCATCGCCATCTACGGCGGCACCGACATCGCCGTACGCAACAACCTGATCTCCGACACCAACGCCCTCGGCAGCGGTATCGCCATCTCCAACCAGAAGTTCCTCGATCCGTTCCACCCCCTGGCCGGCACCATCACGGTGGACGGCAACACGCTGGTGCGCACCGGCGCGATGAACCCCAACTGGAACCACCCGATGGGCGCCCTGCGCGTCGACTCCTACGACAGCGCGATCAACGCGACCGTCAACATCACCAACACGACGATCACCGACAGCCCCTACAGCGCCTTCGAGTTCGTCTCCGGCGGCGGGCAGGGCTACCCGGTGCGGAACGTCAACGTCACCGGCGCCACCGTGCGGAACACCGGCACGGTCGTGGTCCAGGCCGAGGCGCAGGGCGCGGCGACCTTCAAGAACGTCACCGCCACCCAGGTCGGCGCGGCCGGCGTCTACAACTGCCCCTACCCGGCGAACTCCGGCTCCTTCACCCTCACCGACGGGGGCGGCAACTCCGGCTGGTCCAGCACCTGGTCGGACTGCTCCACCTGGCCGCAGCCCGGACAGGGCAACCCCGACCCCGACCCGAACCGCAACCTCGCCAAGGGCCGCCCGGCCACCGCGACCGGCTCCCAGGACGTCTACACCCCCGGCAAGGCGGTCGACGGCGACGCGAACTCGTACTGGGAGTCCACCAACAACGCCTTCCCGCAGTCCCTCACCATCGACCTCGGCTCCTCCTACGCCGTGCGCCGCCTGGTGCTGAAGCTGCCGCCGTCCTCGGCCTGGGGCGCCCGCACGCAGACCGTCACGGTGCTCGGCAGCACCGACGGCTCCGGCTACTCGACCGTGCTGGGCGCGCAGGGCTACCGCTTCGACCCGGCTAGCGGCAACACCGCGACCGTCACCCTGCCGAGCGGCACGAACCTGCGCTACCTGCGCCTGACCGTCACCGGCAACACCGGCTGGCCGGCGGGCCAGTTCAGCGAGGTGGAGGCGTACCTGACGTCCTGAACGCCGGGCGCCGGCCGCCGCGTCACCGGGCCAGGGGAACCCGGTGACGCGGCACCACGCGTACCGCCGGGTTTCACACGGGCGCCATCACACCCTTCCCTGACGTTTGCTGCTCTTGGAACACTCGCTCCGCGCACATTCCGTCACCTGGCGGGTAGCGCGTACGTCAGGACGAGAGGACCCTCACCCATGCCCGAAGTCAACCGGCGGCGCTTCCTCCAGATCGCCGGCGCCACCACGGGGTTCACGGCGCTGGCCGGCAGCATCCAGCGCGCGGTTGCCCTGCCCGCCCACCACCGCACCGGATCGCTGGAGGACGTCGAGCACATCGTCGTCCTCATGCAGGAGAACCGTTCTTTCGATCACTACTTCGGCTCCCTCCGAGGCGTCCGCGGCTTCGGCGACCCCCGCCCGGTCACCCAGAACGGCAGGTCCGTCTGGAAGCAGTCCGACGGCACGAAGGACATCCTGCCCTTCCACCCGGACGCCGACGACCTGGGCCTGGCCTTCATCCAGGACCTCCCGCACGGCTGGAACGACGGCCACACCGCGTTCAACGGCGGCAAGTACGACAAGTGGGTACCCGCCAAGTCCGCGACGACGATGGCCTACCTGACCCGCGACGACATCCCCTTCCACTACGCGCTCGCGGACGCCTTCACCATCTGCGACGCCTACCACTGCTCCTTCATCGGCTCCACGGACCCCAACCGCTACTACATGTGGACGGGCTACACCGGCAACGACGGCAAGGGCGGCGGCCCGGTCCTCGGCAACGACGAGGCGGGCTACGGCTGGACCACGTACCCCGAGCGCCTGGAGCGGGCCGGGGTCTCCTGGAAGATCTACCAGGACGTCGGCGACGGCCTCGACGCGAACGGCGGCTGGGGCTGGATCGACGACGCCTACCGCGGCAACTACGGTGACAACTCGCTGCTGTACTTCAACCAGTACCGCGACGCCAAGCCCGGCGACCCGCTGTACGACAAGGCCCGCACCGGCACCGACGCCCGCAAGGGCGAGGGCTTCTTCGACCAGCTGAAGGCGGACGTCCGGGCCGGCAAGCTGCCCCAGGTCTCCTGGATCGTCGCCCCCGAGGCCTTCACCGAGCACCCGAACTGGCCCGCCAACTACGGCGCCTGGTACGTCTCCCAGGTCCTGGACGCGCTCACCTCCGACCCCGAGGTGTGGGGGAAGACCGCGCTGTTCATCACCTACGACGAGAACGACGGCTTCTTCGACCACGTCATACCGCCCTACCCGCCGGCCTCCGCCGCCCAGGGCAGGTCGACGGTCGACCCCACCGCGGACCTGTTCAAGGGCGACGCCGGCCATGCCGCCGGCCCCTACGGCCTCGGCCAGCGGGTGCCGATGCTGGTCGTCTCCCCCTGGAGCAAGGGCGGATACGTCTGCTCCGAGACCCTCGACCACACCTCGATCATCCGGTTCATCGAGCGTCGCTTCGGTGTCCAGGAGCCGAACATCTCTCCCTGGCGGCGGGCCGTGTGCGGCGACCTGACCAGCGCCTTCGACTTCTCCCGCAAGGACACCGCGCGGGTCGCGCTGCCCTCCACGGCCGGCTACCTGCCCAAGGACCACGACCGCCACCCCGACTACGTGCCGAAGCCCCCCGCGAGCGGCACCCTTCCCCGGCAGGAGCGGGGCAGCCGGCCCACCCGCCCCCTGAAGTACGCCCCGGTGGTCGACGGTTCGGCGGACACCGCGGCCGGCAAGTTCACGCTCACGTTCGCCTCGGGGGCGCACGCGGGCGCGGTCTTCCTCGTCACGTCCGACAGCCGCACCGACGGCCCCTGGACGTACACCACGGAGGCCGGCAAGACACTCTCGGACACCTGGAACTCGGCGTACTCCGGCGGCCTCTACGACCTCGCCGTGCACGGCCCCAACGGCTTCGTGCGCGTCTTCAAGGGCCGCAACAAGGTCGCCGGCCCCGAGGTCACCGCCCGGCACCAGGGCGACGACGTCGAGCTCACCTTCACCAACAAGGGCTCCGGCACGGCGAAGCTGAAGCTGGTCGACGGCTACGGCGGCGGTCCGGTGACGGTGTCGGTCCGGCCCGGTGCGACCGTGCGGCGCACCGTCGCGCTCGCGGCGAGCAAGCGCTGGTACGACCTGACCGTCACCTGCGACGCCGACCCCGCCTTCCTGCGCGGCTTCGCCGGGCACGTGGAGAACGGGCGGCCCGGCGTCAGCGACCCGGCGATCGCGACGGAGTGAACGGGCGATGAACACCGCTCCGTGCGGGCTGGCCAGGTACCGGTCGCGTCAGGGTAGTGTGCCCCGGTGACCACGCAATCGAACACTCCTGCAGGCTGGTACCCGGATCCGCACGGAGCGGCGCAGACGCTGCGCTACTGGGACGGCGCGCAGTGGACCGAGCACACCAACCCGGCCCAGCAGGCCGCCGGGCAGGTCCCGCCGCAGCAGGCCGCCTTCCCGCAGCAGCAGACCGGCGACGCCAAGGTGCAGCGTCAGGTGCAGCAGCAGGCCGGTGTCGCGGCCGGCGGTCCCGGCGGCGGCACCCTCTTCACCGAGCCCGTCCTGGTCGTGAACCAGAAGGCCAAGCTGATCGAGCTGACCAACGAGTACAAGGTCATGGATCAGAACGGCCGGGAGATCGGCTCGGTCACCCAGGTCGGTCAGGGTGTGCTGCGCAAGATCCTGCGCTTCGTCTCCAGCCTGGACCAGTTCCTCACCCACAAGCTGGAGATCCGCGACGCCTACGGCCAGCCGCAGCTGCTGCTGACCCGGCCCGCGAAGATCTTCAAGTCGCGGGTGGTCGTGACCCGCCCGGACGGTTCGCCGGTCGGCGAGATCGTCCAGAAGAACATGTTCGGGAAGATCAACTTCGCGATGACGGCCAACGGCCGGCAGGTCGGCGCGATCAAGGCGGAGAACTGGCGGGCCTGGAACTTCGCGATCGTCGACCACGCCGACAACGAGGTCGCCCGGATCACCAAGACCTGGGAAGGCCTCGCCAAGACGCTCTTCACGACCGCGGACAACTACGTCCTGCAGATCCACTACCAGCTGCCCGAGCCGCTGCTGAGCCTCGTCGTGGCCACGGCGCTGACGGTGGACACCGCGCTCAAGCAGGACGCGCGCGGCTGGGGCTGACCGGCAGCCAGACGGCAGGAAGCAGCACGGCAGGAAGCAGCACGGCGACGGCGGCCGGTGCCCGGGGAACGTTCCGCGCACCGGCCGCCGCCGTACGTCAAGGTGGTCACAGGGCCGTGAGGTGCCCCGGCTGGTCCGGCTGCCGGGGCAGCAGTACCGGTTCCGCGGTCGCCGTACCCGGCTCCAGCGCCAGCACGGCCGCCACCGGATGCTCGCCGTCCGCGCCGTCCACGCCCTCCGTGCCGTCCGCGTCACCGCCGACGGGCGCGGGGGCCGCCCGGGTCAGCAGCACCACGCCCCAGGAGGCCAGCCCCGCGCCCGCCAGGGCCAGCAGCACCCCGGCGGGACCGCCCTGGAGGCCCTGCCCCAGCAGCGTCAGGCCGATCACCGCGGCGGCCACCGGGTTGGTGAGGGTGACCACGGCCAGGGGGGCGCCGAGGCCGCCCCGATAAGCCGTCTGGGACAGCAGCAGACCGCCGACGGCGAACGCGGCGACGAGCACGGCGACCACGATCTCCTCCGTGCCCAGCACCGGACCCGAGCGGTCCGTGGCCGCCACGGTCACCGTCTGGGTGAGCGCGGAGGCGACCCCGGAGGCGAAGCCGGACGCGGTGGCGTGCCTGAGGCCCGGCCGGGCGCCGGGCCAGGACAGCAGACCGATCGCGGCGGCGGTCGTGCCCGCGACCACCAGGGCCTCGGTCAGCGACAGCACCCGATCGGGCGCCGGGCCCGAGGCGGTGGCCAGCAGGGCGGCGAGCCCGAGCAGGGTGAGCGCCGTACCGCGCCACTCCACCGCGCTGACCCGCCGGCCGGCCGCCCGCGCCCCCAGGGGCACGGCGGCGACCAGGGTGAGCGCGCCCAGCGGCTGCACGACGGTCAGCGGTCCGTACTTCAGGGCGACGACGTGCAGCAGGGCCGCGGCGGCGTTCAGCCCGACCGCCGACCACCAGGCGCCGGTGCCCAGCAGCCGCAGCAGACCGGTGCCGGCGCTGCGCCGGTGCCCGTCTCGGGGTCCGAGGGGCCCTGGTCGGTCTTGTCGTCGGACGGG